>JAOPZD010000014.1 GCA_025964295.1 Conexibacter sp. | reverse complement strand
CGGCGATCCCGGCGGCGCTGGCCGGCGGCGACGTCGTGGCCTCCGACCTGACGCCGGAGCTGCTCGTCGCCGGCCGCGCCGCGGCCGAGGAGGCCGGCGTGGCGCTGGCGTGGGTCGAGGCCGACGCCGAGGCGCTGCCCTTCGCGGACGCGTCGTTCGACGTGGTGCTGTCGTCGTTCGGCGCGATGTTCGCGTGGCGTCACCAGGTCGTCGCCGACGAGCTCGTGCGGGTGACCCGGCCGGGCGGGACGATCGCGATGGCCAACTGGACGCCGGAGGGCTGGGTCGGCCAGTTCTTCCTGACGATGCTGCCGTTCCTGCCGCCGCCCCCGCCGGACGCGCTGCCGCCGATCGGCTGGGGCGTGGAGGACCACGTCCGCTCGCTGTTCGGCGACCGCGTCTCCGAGCTGTCGTTCACGCGCGCGGTGCAGGTCATGGACATCTTCGCCACGCCGGCCGACGCGGTGGCCTACTACCGCGAGCACTTCGGCCCGACGGTCATGGCCTATGCCTCGGTCGCGGACGACCCCGAGCGCCGTGCGGCGCTGGACGCGGCGTTCCTGGACTTCGCGACGCGGTCAGACAGCGGCGGCGCGGGCTGCGGGGCGCGGTATGAGATGGAGTACGCGTTGGTCGTGGCGCGGCGCGCGTAGGCTCCCGCGGCATGGAGCCGCTGCCGCCCGACCTCGCCGCGCGTGGCGCGCGCGCCGCCCTCGCCGACGACGTGCGCGAGGGGCGGGTCTCGGCGCGCGAGCTGGTCGAGGAGGCGCTGGCGCGGATCGAGGCGCGCGACGGCCCGTTGAACGCGGTGTGCGCGCTGCGGGCCGAGGAGGCGGTGGCCGAGGCGGCCGTCGCTCCGGCGCTCGGGCCGCTGGCGGGGCTGCCGCTGCTGGTCAAGGACCTGGCGTCGTGCGCGGGCATGGTCACGACCTACGGGTCGCCGTGGTTCGCGGGCCGCGCGCCGGACGCGGTGGACGACGTGGCGGTGGCGCGGCTGCGCGGCGCGGGCGCGATCGTCGTCGGGCGGTCCAACGTGCCCGCGTTCGGGCACACGGCGTTCACCACCAACAAGGTGTTCGGGACGACGCGCAGCCCGTGGAACCTGGAGCGCTCGCCGGGCGGGTCGTCCGGCGGCTCGGCGGCGGCGCTGGCGGCCGGGATGGTCCCGCTGGCGACGACGAGCGACGGTGGCGGGTCGGTGCGCGGGCCCGCGTCGCTCTCGGGGCTCGTGGGCTACAAGCCGACCAACGGCGCGATCGGTCGCAACGTGATCCCGCGCTGGATGGACTTCTCGACGATGGGCGTGACGGCGGCGAGCGTGGCGGACGTCGTGCTGGAGGCGTCGGTGGTCCTGGGCGCAGCCCCGGGGGACTTCCTGTCGCTGGCGGCCGATGCGGTGGCGCTGGCGCCGGCGGTCCCGCGCCGCGTCGTGGCCTGCCGCTCGCTGCGCGGTGCCGACGCGGTCGACGGGCCGATCGCCGCGGCGTTCGACGCGGCGTGCGCGTTGATGGCCGACACGCTGGGGCTGCCCGTCGACGTCGTCGACGAGCCGGTCGACCCGCAGACCGCGTTGTGGTGGGCGATGATCGCCTGCGTCCAGCTGGCCGAGTCGCTGGCGGGGCTGCGCGAGCGCTGGGACGAGGCCGAGCCCTCGCTCAAGCTGCAGCTCGACATCGGCGCCAACGTCGGGGCGTTCGACTACGTGGCGGCCGAGCGCCGGCGCTTCGAGCAGTGCGCGCGGCTCGACGCGCTGCTCGGCGACGACGCGGTGCTGCTCACGCCGACGGTCAACGCGACGTCGTGGCCGGCGGAGGGGCCGCTGCCCACCGCCGCGGGCGGGCGCAGCGACGACCCGCTCGTCGCGCTGAACTGCGCCGACCTCAACTACACGGGCCACCCCGCGGTGAGCGTGCCGTGGGGCGCCGACGACGCCGGCGTCCCGTTCGGCATGCAACTGGTGGCGCCGCGACGGGCTCGCGCTCGGGCTGGCGGCGGCGATCGAGCGCGAGCGGCCGTGGCCGCAGACCGCGCCGGGCTTCACGCCGTTCGGCACCATGGGCGGATGAGCGACGAGATCGAAGCCCTCTACCGCGCGATCCTCGCCGGCTGGAACGCCGACGACGCCGAGGCCTTCGCGGCGCCGTTCGCCGACGACGGCGAGGTGATCGGCTTCGACGGCAGCGAGATGGCCGGGCGCGCGCGCATCGCCGAGGAGGTCGGCCGGATCATGGCCGGCCACGCGACCGGGACCTACGTCGGCATCGTGCGCTCGGTGCGCCGGCTGACCGGCGACGTCGCGCTGCTGCGCGCGGTCGCCGGCGTCGTGCCCGCGGGCGAGACGGACCTGAAGCCGGAGCTCAACTCCGTGCAGTCGCTCGTCGCCACCCGCCGCGACGGCCGCTGGCAGGTCGACCTGTACCACAACACCCCGGCCCAGTGGCACGGCCAGGATGACGCGGCCGCCGCGCTCACCGAGGAGCTGCGGGGTCAGCTGCCGCCGGATCTCGACTGACGCGCTGCTGGGGGTCCCAGCGGTGCAGCTGCGGCGGGCCCTTCTCGGGGAACGGCACGTCGATGAGGTCGAAGTCGCGCGGAACCTCGGTGCGCGGGAAGACCGCCCGGGCCTCGTCGCGGATCTCGCGGCCGGCGTAGCGCGTGGAGACGTGGGTCAGCGCGAGCAGGCCGACCCCGGCCTCGGCGGCGAGCTCGGCCGCCTGGCGGGCGGTCGAGTGGCCGGTCTCCATCGCGCGCTCGCGCTCCTCGGAGGTGAACGTCGCCTCGTGGACGAGGACGTCGGCCCCGTCGGCGGCGACGCGGACCATGTCGCACGGCGACGTGTCGCCGGAGAAGACGAGCTTGCGCCCGTGCCGGGTCTCCCCCATCACCTGCTCGGGCGCGACGCCCGCGACGGTCTCGCCGCGCTGCAGGCGGCCGAAGTCCGGACCGGGCGTGACGCCCAGCCGGGCGGCCAGCTCGGCGTCGAAGCGCCCCGGGCGGTCCTCCTCGATCAGCGCGTAGCCGTAGGCCTCGCCGCGGTGGCGCACGCGCAGCGCGTGGATCTCGTAGCCGTCGAGCTCGACGATCGCGTCGGGCTCGAGGTCGACGGCGCGGAAGCGGTACTTCAGCCGGCCGAAGACCGTGCGGCGCATGACGTCCAGCAGCGCCTCGGTGCCGGGCGGGCCGAAGACGGTCAGCGGCGCCGAGCGGTCGCGCAGGTCGAAGGACTTCAGCATGCCCGGCAGGCCCAGCCAGTGGTCGAGGTGCAGGTGGGTGAGGAAGACCTCGGTCACGTCGGGCAGGCCGACCGAGCGGATCAGCTGGCGCTGCGTGCCCTCGCCGCAGTCGATCAGGACCTTGTCGGAGCCGCGGCGGATCAGCGTCGCGGGCAGGCCGCGGCGGACGGTGGGCACGGATCCCGCGGTGCCGGCGAAGAAGATCGAGAGGTCCATCAGGGGCGCTTGCAGGCTATCGGCGCGGGTAGGGTCCCGGCCCATGCTCAAGGACTTCCGGCAGTTCCTGTTGCGGGGGAGCCTCGTCGACCTGGCGATCGCGGTCGTCATCGGCGCGGCGTTCGGCGCGGTCGTCGCGGCGCTCGTCAAGGACCTCATCACCCCGCTGATCGCGGCGATCGGCGGCCAGCCGGACTTCGGCAACCTCGACTTCACCATCAACAGCAGCCGCTTCGCCTACGGCCACTTCCTCAACACGGTCATCAGCTTCGTGATCATCGCGGCGGTCGTGTTCTTCCTGGTCGTCCGGCCGGTCAACGCGCTGCTGGACCGGCTGCAGACCGCGCCGCCGGTCGAGGAGGCGACGCGGGAGTGCCCGGCCTGCCTGAGCCAGATCCCCTACGCGGCGCGCCGATGCGCGTTCTGCACCGAGGAGGTCGGGGCGGCGCTGCCGCCCGCGGCCGTCTAGGGGCGCGGTCGGGGCCGGCGGCGACCGCCTGGCGGGCGATCGCTTGGTGACCATCGGTCAACAGCGGTGTAGGAAGCGGCATGGAACGCCCAGCGCCCGCCTCCTGCGTCGCCTTCGCCCGCCGTCACGCGCGGGCGCTGCTCGCCGCCGGCCTCCTCGCGACGCTCGCCTGCGCGCTGTACGCGCGCCGCGGCGACCTCGCCGCGTTCGCCTGGACCGCCGATCCCGCGGCGCTGGCCGCCGCGGTCGGC
>JAOPZD010000453.1 GCA_025964295.1 Conexibacter sp. | reverse complement strand
CGTGCCGCGGACGAAGACGAGCCGCGCGCCGAGCGACCGCGCCGCGCCCATCACCGCCTCGGCCATCCCGAGGTGGTCGCCGCCCGCGGGCCACGTGAGGTGGTGGTCGGCGACGGTCGTCACGCCGTCCAGCAAAGACTCCGCCAGCCCGACCGCCGCGGCCGTCCCGCACAGCTCCGGATCGACGCCCGCGGCGGCATAGGCCGCCGCCATCACGCCGAGCCACTCGCGCATTGCCACGTGCCGCGTTCCCGGCAGCGTTCGGAACGCGCTCTGCAGCAGGTGATGGTGGGCGTTGACGAGCCCCGGGGCGACGAGGCAGCCGCGCGCGTCGAGGACCGCGGCGCCGGCCGGCGGATCCCCGAGGGCGGCGCCGACCGCGACGACCCGTCCGCCCGCGCACAGGACATCGGCCGGCCCGTCCACGACGTGCTCGCCCGTCCAGACGACGGCCGCGCCCCGGACGAGCAGCGCGCCGCTCACGTCTCGCGCGGGAACGCGAACGCCGCGACCTCGGCCAGCGCGTCGCCGGCCGACCGCACCATGCCCGCCCACAGCCGCTCGCCCAGCTCGGCGGACGCCAGCGTCGGGTCGCCGATCACGCCGCTCTCGGCCAGGTCGTCCGAGGACCAGCCGAACGCCACGTCGCCGCCGAAGCGCACGCGCGAGCGCTCCGCCATCCCGGCAGGCACCGACCGCGCCGCGAGCGCCATGTCCACCAGCTCGGGCCGCAGGTGCAGGACCAGCGACGTCTCGTCGCGCCCCGCGTGCACGCCCATCCCCAGCTCGTCGTCGCCCTCGTCCGCCGCGCCGCCGCTGTCGCGCGGCTGGGACGGGTGCAGCAGGAACGTCATCAGCCCGTGGGCCACGCGCAGCTCGCGGTTGGCCACCGCCAGCAGCGCGCTGTTGCCGCCGTGCCCGTTGAGGAACGCCAGCCGCCTGGTCGGCAGGGTCGCGACGCAGCGGCCGAGGTCGTCCAACACCGACAACATGGTCTGCGCCGAGAGCCAGATCGTCCCCGGCGCCCACGCGTGCTCGTTGGACTTCGTGTAGGCCAGCGGCGGCAGCAGCCACAGGTCGAGCTCGTCGCCGCGCTGGGCCACCACCGCCTCGGCCAGCTCGGAGGCGATCAGCAGGTCGGTCGACAGCGGCAGGTGCGGCCCGTGCTGCTCGATCGCGCCGACCGGCTGGATCAGCACCGAGGACGGCGACAGCGCCTCGGCGACCTCCGGCGCGCGGAGGTCCGCCACACGGCGCGTCCTCATCGATCCAGCACCAGCGTGATCAGGCCCCACGCCGGGAACGCCGAGGTGTAGGTCTTGGCCAGCGGCTCGGCGCCCTCGGCGCCGGGGACCGGGTCGTAGGTGTGGTTCTCGCCCCGGAACGACACCTGCGACAGCGCCGGATGGCGATCGAGCAGCCGCACGCCCATCTCGTGCACCAGGTGCTGGATCGACTCCGAGACGAACGCGTCGAAGGTCTCGAGGACGAGCGCCAGCACGTCGGCGTCCTCCACGTGGCCGGCACCCACGGCGTCCGACGGATCCCCGTAGCACCAGTGCACGTCCAAGTGGATGAACAACGGCCGGTCGCCGCGCTCGGGCAGCGTCGTGTCGTCGTCGCGCGCGAACCTCGTGAAGGCCGACCCCGTCGTCTTGAGCAGCCGCAGCCCGATGTGCCCGGCGCGATGGGCGACCAGCGCGCTCTCGCCGCCCGCGGCCTCCCGTGCCAGCTCGATCTCGACCACGCCGTGATCGCCGTCCACGCGCCGGAACAGCCGCCCGCTCTCGGCGACCCACGGCTGCTGGACCGCCCACAGCCGCAACCCCTCCATCTCGGGGTAGGTGGCCAGGAACCCGCGACCCAGGTCATACAACAACCCTTCGAGCGTCGCGCCGTCGTACTCGTGCGCGCGGCGCAGGATGACGTTCTTCATGGTGTCGGTCGCCACGACCGACGAGTTGTCGCCCTCGGTGTAGGCCGGCAGGAAGCCCTGGCCGAGGACCTCCATGCTGACGTCGGCGGCCAGCAGCCGCTCGCCGCGCACGAGGTGGACCGGCACCGACAGCTTGCCGTAGGAGATGCGGGCGTTGGTCAAGCGGAGGGTCCTCCGGGAGGGTCGGGGTCGCAGACGAGGTCGTCGAGGCGCAGCGCCGCGATCTTGGCGATCTCGGCCAGCGCGGCGCGCTCCTCGTCGCCGGGGTCGTGCGCCAGCCGCGCTTCGGCGGCGGCGATGATCGAGTCGGCGGTGTGCTCGCGCGCGCAGACGACGAACGGGAAGCCGAAGCGCTCGCGGTAGACGGCGGTCAGGCGCAGGATGTCGGCGTGCTGCTCCGGGGTCAGCCGGTCCAGCCCCGCCGCGACCTGCTCGCGCGTGGACTCCGACGTCAGCGCGCCCGCGATCGCGGCCTTGCCGGCGAGCTCCGGATGGGCGCGGATCAGCGCCACGCGCGCGTCGCGCGGCGCGCCGTCGACGGCGGCGACCATGGCCGCGTGGAGATCGGCGA
>JAOPZD010000448.1 GCA_025964295.1 Conexibacter sp. | reverse complement strand
TCGGCGGCGCGATCCTCACGGTCGCCGCGCTGCCCGAGCTGCGGGGGCCGCGCCACCTGCGCGCGGTCGCGGTCGCGCTCGTCGGCCTGCTCGGCCTGATCGCCGCGCTCGGCCTGGTCGGGTTCCTGGTCCCGTCGAGGATCCCGTCGGTGCCGGGCTACGACTCGCCCGAGGCGGTCGTGCTGCTGGTCGTCGGCACGCTCTTCTTCGCCACCGTCGCCGCGCGCGCCGTGCGCACCTTCGCGCTGACCCGCCGCACCGGCGACCTCGTCGTGGTCGTCGGGATCGTCTGGCTCGGGATGGCGCTCGTCCCGGTCCTCGTCCTCGACCCCTACACCTGGGTCTGGTGGACCGGCCACGCGCTCGAGCTGCTCGGCGTCGGGCTGGTCGGCATCCCGGTCGCGCTCGACGTCCACCGCGGCCGCCCGTCGCACCCGCTGGTCGGCGACCTGCCCGCGGCCGAGCTCGTCGCCGAGGAGGAGGCGTTCCTCGGCGCGCGCGTCCGCGTGCTCATGGCGCGGCTGGAGGCCAAGGACCGCTCGACCGAGGAGCACACCCGCCGCGTCGCGGAGTGGGCGGTCGCGATCGGCGAGCAGCTCGGCCTCGCGCCCGGGCGCCTGCACGACCTCGCGCTCGCCGGGCTGCTGCACGACATCGGCAAGCTCTCGACGCCGGACGCGATCCTCGCCAAGCCGGGCAAGCTGACCGACGCCGAGATGGACGTCATCCGCCGCCACCCGGTGCACGGCGACGACCTCGCCGCCGAGCTGGGCTACCCCGAGCAGATCCGCCGCGGCGTGCGCGGCCATCACGAGCGGCTCGACGGCAGCGGCTACCCCGACGGCCTGCGCGGCGACGAGATCGACCTCGACACCCGCATCCTCGCCGTCGCCGACGTGTGGGACGCGCTGGTCTCGCCGCGCGTCTACCGCGGCGCCTGGACGCGCGAGCGCGCCATGTCGCTGCTCGTCGAGGAGTCCGGGACCGCGTTCGACCCGCGCTGCGTCGACGCATTGCGGGCGGTGACCGGCGTCCAGCCGCAATCCGGCGCCGCGCCGCTGGCCGCCTGACCCCGCGTTCGCCTCGCGCACGGAGGTTTGCCTGCGGACGATCCGTGGGATCCGGGAACGGTGTCCAGTCAACGATCGACGGGCCCGACGGCCCGCTGGCGGCAGACGCTCGCAGGCGAGCTGGCCGCCGAGCTCCTCGGCACGTTCATCCTCATCATGTTCGGCACGGGCTCGGTGGCGATGGCGGTATCGGCGCTCAACCAATCCGGTCGCGGCACGGAGATCTTCCAGGCCAGCGGGGATTGGCTGCTCATCGCGTGGGGATGGGGACTGGCGGTCGCCCTCGGCGTCTACGTCGCCGGTGGCGTCACGGGCGCGCACCTCAACCCGGCCGTCACCCTGGCCAACGCGCTGCGGCGCGGCTTCCCGTGGTCGAAGGTGCTGCCCTACTCGGCCGCGCAGATCGTGGGCGCCTTCGCGGGCGCGGCGGTCGTCTACGCCAACTACCACAACGCGATCGGCTCCTATGAGTCGGTCCACCACATCGTGCGCTCCGGCGCCGACGGCGCGGCCACGTTCGGCATCTTCGGCACGGAGCCGGCGTCGTACTTCCACAACTGGACCGGGCCGTTCCTCGACGAGGTGATCGGCACGGCGCTGCTGATCTGCGTCCTGTTCGCGCTGACCGACGAGCGCAACCAGCCGCCGAAGTCCAACATCGCGCCGTTCATCGTGGGCCTCGTCGTCGTCGCCATCGGCATCTCGTTCGGCGCCAACTCGGGCTACGCGATCAACCCCGCGCGCGACCTCGGGCCGCGCCTGCTGGCCGGCGTCGCCGGCTGGGGCTCCAACGCCGTGCCGGGCGACTACGCCAACATGTCGTTCTACATGTGGATCCCGATCGTCGGGCCGCTCCTGGGCGCCGTGATCGGCGGCCTGGTCTACGACCTGCTGATCCGCGACGTCCTGATCGCCCGCGGCAAGGCCCCGGACCCGGACGTCGAAGGCGAGGCCGAGACGGTGGAAGACTCGCGCTTCGAGAAGGAGACCACCACCCCGACGCAGCAGGAGAGGACCATCACATGATCCTGGGGATCGATCAGGGCACGACCGGGTCGCGCGCCTTCATCTTCGACGAGAAGGGGAAGGTCGTCACCAGCGCCTATTCGGAGTTCGAGCAGTTCTTCCCGAAGCCGGGGTGGGTGGAGCACGACGCGGCCGAGATCTGGGAGGTGACCAAGAAGGTCTGCCACCAGGCGCTCGACGACGCCGGGATCGACGGGGGCAAGCTCACCGCGATCGGGATCACCAACCAGCGCGAGACCGCGGTGGCGTGGGACAGGGGCAGCGGCGAGCCGCTGCACCGCGCGATCGTGTGGCAGGACCGCCGCACGGCGGGGCGCTGCGACCGGCTCAAGGCCGAGGGCTACGAGGCGATGTTCCGCGAGCGGACGGGCCTCGTGCTCGACGCGTACTTCAGCGGGACCAAGTACGAGTGGATGCTCAAGGAGGGCGGCGTTCCGGCCGACGCGTGCTTCGGCACGATCGACGCGTGGCTGCTGTTCAAGCTCACCGGCCGCCACGCGACCGACTACTCCAACGCGTCGCGGACGTTGTTGTTCAACATCCGCGAGCTGGCGTGGGACGCCGAGCTGTGCGACACGCTGGGCGTCCCGATGGACTCGCTGCCCGAGCCGGTGCGCAACGCCGAGGTGCTCGGCGAGACGACGGAGTTCGGCGGCAAGGTCCCGGTCGCGTCGATGGTCGGCGACCAGCAGGGCGCGCTGTACGGCCAGGCCTGCCTGGAGCCGGGGCTGAGCAAGAACACCTACGGCACCGGCAACTTCCTGCTGGCCAACGCCGGCGACGGGCCGCCGGTGCTCGAGCAGGGCCTGATCACGACGATCGCGTGGGGCATCGGCGACCGCGTCGACTACGCGCTGGAGTCCTCGATGTTCGTCACCGGCGCCGGGGTCCAGTGGCTGCGCGACGGGCTGAAGATCATCGACGCCGCCTCCGACACGGAGGCGATGGCGCGGTCGCTGGACTCCAACGAGGGCGTGTACTTCGTCCCGGCGCTGACCGGCCTGGGCTCGCCGCACTGGGACCCCTACGCGCGCGGGACGATCGTCGGGCTGACCCGCGGGTCGACGCGGGCGCACATCGCGCGCGCCGCGCTGGAGGCGATCGCCTACCAGTCCGTCGATGCGGTCCGGGCGCAGAACACGGCGCTCGGCCTGCGGCTCAAGGAGCTGCGGGTCGACGGCGGCGCGACCACCAACGACTGGCTGATGCAGTTCCAGGCCGACATGCTCGGCGTGCCGGTCGTCATCCCCGAGATCGCGGACACGACCGTGCTCGGCGCCGCCTACCTGGCGGGCGTCGCGACGGGCACGTGGACCGAGGACGACGTCAAGGGGCTGTGGACGGAGTCCAAGCGCTTCGACCCGTCGATGGACGACGACCAGCGCCAGTCGCTGCTGTCGGACTGGCGCCGGGCGCTGCAGCGTTCCGGTCGCTGGGTGATCGCCGAATGACTCGGCCAGATGCCTCGCATTCGTGGGACTAGAGTCGAAGGGGATGTCCTCCACCATGCTCACCACCCACGGCGCGATCAACCCCCAGACCCGAGCGCGGGCGCTGGAGCGCATGCGCGGCGAGGAGTTCGACGTCGCGATCGTGGGCGGGGGCGTGGTCGGCACCGGCGCGGCGCTCGACGCGGTGTCGCGCGGCCTGTCGGTCGCGCTGGTCGAGGCGCGCGACCTGGCGTCGGGCACGTCGTCGCGGTCGTCGAAGCTGATCCACGGGGGGCTGCGGTATCTGGAGCAGCTCGACTTCCCGCTCGTGCGCGAGGCGCTGCATGAGCGGGCGCTGCTGCTGGACCGGATCGCGCCGCATCTCGTGCATCCGCTGCCGTTCCTGGCGTTGTTGAGCCACCGCGGCTGGGAGCGGCCGTACATCGGCGCGGGCCTGGTGCTGTACGACACGATGGGCACGGCGTTCGGCCGCGCGCGCGGGGTCCCGGCGCAGCGCCACTACACGCGCCGCCAGACGCTGAAGAAGTTCCCCGCCTTGAAGACGGACAGCTTCACCGGCGCGATCCAGTACTACGACGCCCAGGTCGACGACGCGCGCCACACGATGTTCGTCGCGCGCACGGCGGCGGCCTACGGGGCGCAGATCGCGACGCGCACGCAGGCGGTCGGGTTCCTGCGCGAGGGCGAGCACGTCGTCGGCGTCAAGGTGCGCGACCTGGAGGCGGGCGAGGGCTCGGAGCCGATCGAGCTGCGCGCGCGCCAGACGATCAACGCCACCGGCGTGTGGACCGACGACACGCAGGACATGGTCGGCGCGCGCGGGCAGTTCCACGTCCGGGCGTCCAAGGGCGTGCACCTGCTGGTGCCGCGCGACCGGATCCACGGCGACACCGCGCTGACGATCCGGACCGAGACCAGCGTGCTGTTCGTCATCCCGTGGGGCCGGCACTGGATCGTCGGGACCACCGACACCGAGTGGACGCTGGACAAGGCGCATCCGGCGGCGTCGAAGAAGGACATCGACTACCTGCTCGACCACGTCAACTCCTACCTCGTGACGCCGTTGACCCACGACGACGTCGAGGGCGTCTACGCGGGCCTGCGGCCGCTGCTGGCCGGCGAGTCGGAGTCGACGAGCGCGCTGACGCGCGAGCACATCGTCGCCCATCCGGTGCCGGGGCTGGTCGCCGTCGCCGGCGGCAAGTACACCACCTACCGGGTGATGGCGGCCGACGCCGTCGACGCGGCGGTGCACGGGCTGGAGGAGGAGGTGTCGCCGTCGATCACCGAGCGCGTGGCGCTGCTGGGCGCCGACGGCTACCTGGCGCGCTGGAACGCGCGCCACCGGATCGCCGAGCAGTCCGGCGTGCACGTCGCGCGCATCGAGCACCTGCTGCACCGCTACGGCGCGCTGATCGACGACTTGTTGTCCATGATCGCCGAGGACCCGTCCTTGGGCGAGGCGTTGCCCGGGTCCGACGACTACCTGCGGGTGGAGGTGCTCTACGCCGCGACCCACGAGGGCGCCGCGCACCTGGAGGACGTCCTGACGCGGCGCACGCGGACGTCGATCGAGACGTGGGACCGCGGCCTGAGCGCCGCCGAGCCCGCCGCGCGGCTGATGGCCGGGCCGCTGGGCTGGGACGACGCGCAGATCGCCCGCGAGGTCGAGCACTACACCGCACGCGTCGCCGCCGAGCGCGAGTCCCAGGAGCAGGACGACGACCTCGCCGCCGACGCCGCCCGCCTCGGCGCCCCCGACGTGGCACCGGTCCTGCCCGTCGAGCGGCTGACCTCGCGCAACACGCGCGCGGGGGCCACGGGCGAGCAGCCGGTCGGCGAGCAGCAGCACGCGGGGGAGCCGGTGGACCCGCGCGGCGGCTGAGGCGCGGAGCGCCGG
>JAOPZD010000417.1 GCA_025964295.1 Conexibacter sp. | reverse complement strand
GTCGCGCGCAGCGAGCCGAGCTCGGCGAGCTCCTCGAGGCGGGCGATCTCGTCGGCGGCCAGCTGCGGCGGCTCGACGCGCAGGCGCTGGAGCGCGGCGCGCTCGGAGCGGCCGCGGCGCAGCGCGTCGGCGAGGACGTGGCGGGCGATCCCGAACGTCCACGCCGCGAGGTTCTCGGGGTCGGCCGGGTCGCCCTTGAAGCGGCGGCGCGACTCCCACGCGCGGGCGTAGGTCTCGCCGACGAGGTCGACGGCGAGCTGGCCGTCGTAGGTCCGGCGGGTGAGCCAGATCAGCAGCCGCCGGGCGTCGCGCTCATAAGCGGCGGCGAGGTGCTGGTCGTCGAGGTGGGGCGGACGGGCCACGCGAGGATCTTCGCGTGGCCCTCCATCCTGTGACGCGGGTGCTAACCGGCGTCTGCGCCGGACGCCGCGGGAGCCGCGACGCCTGCGCCGATCGGGCAGCTCACGCCGGTCCCGGACATCGAGCAGTAGCCGCCGGGGTTCTTGCTCGGCGAGAGGTACTGCTGGTGGTAGTCCTCGGCGTAGTAGAACGGCCCGGCCGGGGCGATTTCGGTCGTGATCTCGCCCTTGCCGGCGCGCGCGAGCGCGTCGCCGTAGCGGCGGCTGGACAGGTCGGCGGCCTTGGCCTGCTCGTCGCCCACGGTGTAGATCGCGGAGCGGTACTGCGTGCCGGTGTCGTTGCCCTGGCGCATGCCCTGCGTCGGGTTGTGGACCTCCCAGAACGTCTTGAGGAGGTCGTCGTAGGAGATCTTGGTGGGGTCGAACGCGACCAGGACGGCCTCCGTGTGGCCGGTGCGGCCGGAGCAGACCTCGTCGTAGGTCGGGTTCGGGGTGGTCCCACCCTGGTAGCCGACGGCCGTCGTGTACACGCCGGGGAGCGACCAGAAGGCGCGCTCGGCGCCCCAGAAGCAGCCGAGGCCGAAGTACGCGACCTCGATCCCCTCGGGGAACGGCGGGGTCAGCGGGGTGCCCAGGACCGTGTGCGGGTTGGGCACGGCGATGGCGGTGTCGCGACCCGGCAGCGCGTCCTCCGCGCTGGGCAGGGTCGCCTTGTTGCGAGTCGAGAAGAGCATCTGTGTCACGGTATCTGCCGGGTGGCAGAACGTTACGGGGCTCGCGCGGACCGAACACGTACACTCTCGCGATCCCTTGGAGAGGTGGCCGAGTGGCTGAAGGCGCTCCCCTGCTAAGGGAGTATGGGGTTTAGAGCCCCATCGAGGGTTCGAATCCCTCCCTCTCCGCTGCAGTCCGTTCCGACCTCACCGCACCCTGCGCGAGGCCGGGCTAGACTGGATGCCCGTTGCGCCCGTAGCTCAGCTGGATAGAGCGTCGGTCTACGGAACCGAAGGTCAGAGGTTCGAATCCTCTCGGGCGCGCTGCCGAAAGCCTCGCATTTTGCGGGGCTTTCGTCGTTCGTCTGGCCTTCTCGGCCGTCAGGGTCCGCTCACTCCGGTGCCGGCGCGCCGCCGACGCGGACGAAGAACCGGTCGCGGACGATGGCGCCGATGGTCAGCAGCACGTCCCCGCGAGCGCCGCGAGGCCGAAGCTCACCCTGTACAGGTTTGCCGTGACCCGCGGTCCCGCCCCAGAGCCTGACGTCGAATCGCAACCCTAAGGTTGCGCTATTGTCGCGCCCATGAGGATCCTCGCGCTGTACGACGTCCACGGGAACATCGAGGCGTTGGAGGCGGTGCTGGCGGATCCGCGGGCGGCCGGGGCGGACGCGGTCGTCGTCGGTGGCGACGCCGTGCCGGGGCCGTTCGCGCGCGAGGTGCTGGAGCGGCTGGAGGGACTCGGCGGCGATGCGCGCTGGGTCCGAGGCAACGGGGAGCGGGAGGTCGCGGAGGCGGTCGGGGTCTCCGAGCCCGAGAGCGACGACATGGCGGTCGTCACGGCAGGGCTGAGCGCCGGGGCGCTAGGCGAGGAGCGGGCGCGGGCGTTGGGTGAGCTGCCGTTGACGGTGGAGGTTGACGGCGTGCTGTTCTGCCATGCGACGCCGCGCAGCGATGAGGAGCTGTTGACGAGGTCGTCGACGCCGGAGCGGTGGGCGGAGGCGCTGGCCGGGGTCGACCGCGGGCTCGTCGTCGCTGGGCATACCCATCAACAGGACGACCGGATGGTCGGCGGCGTGCGGTTCGTCAACGCCGGCAGCGTCGGGCTGCCCTACGAGGGCGACGGGGCGGCGCGGTGGCTGTGGGTGCAGGACGGCGTGCCCGAGCTGCGCCGGACGGAGTACGACGCGGCGGCCGCCGGCCGGCGGGTCCTGGCCGCGGGCTGGCCGGACGCGCAGTCGACGGAGGCCGCGCTGATCGATCCCGTCGCGCCGATCGTCGTCACCGAGCTGTTTGAGGCGCGCGCCCGCGGGTGACGCTCACGCGTGGGTGCGCGCGCCGCCGGTGCGATGCAAGTACACCCAGAACTCGCCGTCGACCGCGCACGAGGTCACGTCCTCGCTGACGGCCGGCCCGGGGCGCGGGGCGATCGGCGGCGTGGCCGCGAACGGCGCCACCGAGCGGGCACGGGCGCGGGCGATCGACGTCGTCGTCGCCGCGGCGGTCAGGACCGGCTGGTCGCACGGTCCGGAGATCGCGATGCGCCGGGCCAGCCCGCCGCCCCGGCGCAGCCCGAACAGCTGCGCCGAGCTCACCGGCAGGACGAGCGACGCGCTGCGGCGCGCCTGCGCGAACCAGATCGCGCCCGGCGCGTCGCCGCCGAGGACGATGCGCGGGAAGGACGGCAGCGACGACCCGTCGCCCAGGCAGCTCGGAGGCGGATCGAGGCCGTCCAGGCGCGCGACCGACACCGTCAGGAGCTTCGCGCCGCCGCGCGGGTAGCGCCCGCGCAGCGTCGCGCCCGGCGACGTGTCGACCCCCCCGAGCCGCACGCCGGCC
>JAOPZD010000415.1 GCA_025964295.1 Conexibacter sp. | reverse complement strand
TGCTGACCGAGGCGTTCGGCACCGTGGCGGTGCACCGCTCGGGCTTCGTCGGCCCCGACCCGCCGGCGCCGCACCCGCCCGACGGGCCTCCCGGGACGGGTCCGGTCGTCACGTTCGTCCGCAGCGGCCTGGCCGTCCCGTGGGACGACCGCCACCCGAGCCTGCTGGACTTCGCCGAGGCCTGCGACGTGCCGGTCGGCTTCGGCTGTCGCATCGGCGTCTGCCACAACTGCGAGAGCGGCGTGCTGGCGGGCGGGGTGCGCTACACCACCGAGCCGCTCGAGCCGCCGCCCGAGGGCCGCGCGCTGGTCTGCTGCAGCCGGCCCACGGCCGAGCTGACCCTCGACCTCTGACGGGGACGGCTCACGCGAAGCGCCGGACGAAGGCGAGCGCGCGCGGGCGATCGCGCCCGGGGCCGTGCGGCTGCGGGACGGCGCGCTCACGGTTTGACACTTTGTCAAACTGGTCGGTGCCCCATGGCCGTCCCCGATCTCGATCGCTGGATCGACGCGCCGCTCGTCCGCACGCGCCATCGCCGCGACGCCGCGGTCGGCGAGCGCGAGCTGTGGGCCGCCGCCGGGACCGTGCGCCTGCAGGAGTGCCGGGTCCTGGGCCGCCTGATCCCGGCCCGGATCGCGGGCGTCGCGCCCGGGGCGTCGTTCGACGAGCTCTTTCGCAGCGCGCCGTTCGCCGTCCTCGCCGACGGCCCCGCGTTCCGGCTGTCGGGGCTGTGCGGGCGGATCTGGAGCGTGCGCGGCCAGTTCACGCCGCTGACCGGTCCCGAGGCCTTCCGGGCCTGGAGCGAGCCCGGCACGGTCCGCGTGCTGTTCGCCAACTGGGCGCAGGCGACCGGTCACGGAGCATCGCTGATCAGCGAGGTTCGCATCGCGGCGGTCGACCGTCGCGCGCGCGTGTACCTGCGCGCCTTCGGACCGTTCATCGCGGCCTTCCAGGGCCTCGTGGCCGCCGAGCCGCTGACCCTCGCCGCCCAGCGCGCGACCGCGGTCAGAGGCGGGGGATGAGCAGCCCGGCGCTGAGCAGGACCAGGGCCGCCGCGCACGCGCGCAGCGCGCCGTCCAGCGGCGCCGCGAGCGCCGCCACGTCGAGCTCGCGCAGCGTCCCGTCCGCGAGCTCCTGGCGACCGGTGAGCGACACGGTGCGGCGCCGCAGCTCGCGCACCGGCGAGCTCAGCCGGCGCTGGGCCACGCTGAGCCCGAAGCATCCGGCCGCCACCAGCAGCCCCTGGACGCGCACCTGCTGGGCGTTGATCCAGTAGCTCGTCAGGGCCGGGAAGGCGCCCCAGGCCAGCGCGAACCAGAAGTCCGAGTGGAAGCGCCCGCCGAACAGCTCCAGGTTGTAGGCCAACAGGATGAACGCGCCGGCCGCCACGAACGCGGCGAGCCCGGCCGACACGACGATCGCGCCGACGATCCCGACGGTCACCGCACCGACGAGGCCCGCCGCCGCCACCCCGACGAGCACGCGGTCCGAGAGCAGCGTCCCCAGCGGGCGCCCGGCGAGCTCGTCCAGCGCGTGGGCGCTCACGCCGACCCCGAGGAAGAACGCCAGCAGCGTCGCCGCCAGGCGGTCGTCATGCACGGCCGGCGCCGCGGCGGCCCCGAACGCGACGTAGCTGAGGTGCCAGGCCGTGTAGGGCGGATGCAGCAGCGTCAGCAGGTCGCGCCAGCCACCCGGCCGCAGCGCGTAGAACGCCGGCCGGTCAAGCGGTCTGCGCGCGGTCATCGGCCCGGGTGC
The DNA here is from genome assembly GCA_025964295.1 of Conexibacter sp. The sequence goes on along the minus strand of JAOPZD010000415.1, from coordinate 4,166 downwards.
CCCACATCACCACGCCCGCGCCGAAGCTCATCGGCCGCACCTGCACCTCGGCGATCCCGGCCCGCTCCCACAGCGCCGCGAGCGCGGTCAGCGGGCGGTCGGCGTAGAACGCCGGGATGCTGCGCGCCAGGAACGCCCCGGTGTCGCGCCACTCGGGCGACACCAGCCGGCCGAGCGCCGGCAGCCCGATCCGCACGTAGGCCGTCCACAGCGCGCGCCAGACGGGCGCCGACGGGACGCCGAACTCCAGCGACGCGACGCGGCCGCCGGGCGCCACGACGCGGGCGAGCTCGCCCAGCGTCGCGGCCGGGTCGTCCACGTAGCGCAGCAGGTAGGTGAAGGTCAGGTGGTCGAAGGCGCCGTCGGCGAAGGGCAGCCGCTCGGCCTCTCCGGTCACCAGCGAGACCCGCGACGCCAGCCGCTCGTCGCGCTGCACCCGGGCGCGCGCGCGGGCGAGCATGGCCTCGCTCTGGTCCAGCCCCACCACCGTGCACCCGTAGCGCCGCACGAGCGCCTCGGCGACCATGCCCGTGCCGGTCGCGACGTCGAGCACGCGGTCCCGCCGGTCGGCGCGCACCGCGGCCACCAGCGCGCGGCGCCAGCGCGGGTCCTGCCCGAAGCTCAGCGCCGCGCCGGCGCGGTCGTAGTGCCGGGGCAGCCCGGAGAACAGCTCCAGCGCGTGGCGCTTGCGCTCGCCGGCGTCCCAGGTGGCCCCGTCGCCCATGGCGGGAGCATGGCCGCCGCGGCCGCCGACCACAAGGGCCGGTCAGTCCGTCACGCAACGCGCAGCGTCCGGCCCGCCCCGGCCTCCATCACGCCGGCGAACGCGGCGACGACCTGCGGATCGAACTGCGTGCCGGCGCAGCGGTGCAGCTCGGCGAGGGCGTCGCCCTCGGTCATCGACCCTGCGTAGGCGCGGATCTGGCGCATGGCGTCGAAGGCGTCGCAGACGGCGATGATCCGCGCGCCGAGCGGGATGCGCTCGCCCGCGAGGCCGTCCGGGTAGCCGCTGCCGTCCCACCGCTCGTGGCTGGAGCGCACGAGCCGGCCGACCGGACGCAGCGACGGCGCCGCGGCCAGGATGCGCTCGCCGACGATCGTGTGCTGGCGCATGACCTCCCACTCGGCGTCGTCCAGCGGGCCCGGCTTGTTCAGGATCGCCTCTGGCACGGCGATCTTGCCGACGTCGTGCAGCTCGGCCGCCCGGGCGATCTCATCCAGGGCCTCGACGTCCAGCCCGAGCTCGCGGCCGACGGCCAGCGCCAGGACGCCGACGTCGTCGACGTGCTCCTCGAGGTCGGGCGCGCGTTCACGGAGGACTTGGATCAGCAGGTCGCGGCCCTGGCTGCCCGGCGAGCCGCGGCGGGTGCCCTTGTGCCCGTACATGCGCTCGTCGGCCAGCTGCAGCGCGGCGCTCGGCGTGGGCGCCTCCTTCGGCAGGGAGACCAACCCGTAGGACGTGGAGATCGAGAACCCCTCGCCCGACTCCGACAGCGCGCGGGCGGCCCGCAGGACCGCCGGAGCGTCGCGCGTCGCGTCGCACGCGAAGAGCACGCAGAACTCATCGCCGCCGAGCCGGTACGCCGTGCCGGCCCGGGCGACGCTCTGCGCGAGCGCGAGGCCCAGCCGAGCCAGGAGCGCGTCGCCCGCTCCGTGGCCGAAGTTGTCGTTGTAGCCCTTGAAGCCGTCGAGGTCGAAGAACACCAGGGTCGAAGGGTCGTCGTGGCCCGATCCCAGGGCCTGGCGCAGATCGAGCATCAGGCGCCGGCGGTTGGGCAGCCCGGTCAGCCCGTCCTCGAGGGCCTCGTGGCGGCTGCGCCGCAGCAGCGCGACGTTCTCCCGGTGCGTCAGCCAGCCGCGCAGCCCCGCCGTGGCCAGCGCCGCGGCGGCGGCGATGACGGCCAGACCGCCGACGTCACGCGAGCTCGACGCGACGAGCACGCCCAGCGAGAGGGCGGCGAAGAGCGCGGGGACCGCGAAGACGCCGTCCCCGTCCCCGTCCCGCGCCTGCAGGCGGCGACCGGCCGGGGCCCACGCGGCGCCGGCGAGCAGCGCGAGCGCCGTCGGCCAGGTGGCGTTGAGCCACGCGCTGACCGTGTAGGTGCCGTTGGCCTCCTGCCAGCTGTAGGCGGCGTCGCCCACGGCCGACGTCGCCAGCGCCAGACCCAGCGCCGCCCACAGCGGTCCGGGCTTCCAGCTGCCCACCCCGAAGGCGACGCCGACGAGGCACAGCAGGACCACGTCCAACACGGGATAGGCCAGCGTGATCGCGACCGCCGAGCTCGAGCCCGCGGCGGAGTCCAGGACGGGCTCGAGGAACAGCGCCGCGCACAGCGCGCCGAGCGCGAGCCCGGCGATGAGGCCGTCGAGCCACAGCGACGCCCGGATCGCGCCGGAGCGCGCACGCAGCAGGAGGCCGATCCCCACGTAGGCGAAGCCGTAGGAGGCCACGTACAGGGCGTCGGTCCAGTTCGGGAACGGCGGGTGGGCCTCGGCATCGAAGTGCAACGTCCAGCCGAGGTCGCCGGCCGACCACAGCGCGGCGTAGATCGCCAGCGCCGTCCAGGCCTTGCGCTGCCCCGGACCGGCGAGCGCGCGCCACGCCACCAGCACCACGGCGACGACCTCGATGCCGGTGTAGAGCGCGTCATTGCTCAGCGTCGACGTCCCGAGGTCGAGACCGCCGATCAGGCGCGCGAGGTAGACGACCAGGCCGAGGACCAGGCCGCCGAAGGTCAGCGCGAGCACGTGTGCGGAGCGGAGAGGCACTACCCGGTGACTCGGCCGCGCGACCTCCTGGCTGAAGTCTGCGGGCGCCCTGCGGGCCGACGGGCGCCACGTTCGTCGGTGCTCTGACAGGGCGGTCCCCCAGACGGGGGAGGCCCGCGACCGGCGCGCTCTCGGCGACCAACACGCGCGAGCCGCTCGCCGACGGAGGCCGCCGCCCGGCCGCCTCCTCACGGCGAGAGGTCGGTCTCCACCTCGTAGAAGCGCTCGAGCGGCAGTCCCAGCTCCGCGGCGTGCTGCTTGACGCTCTCGGCGTCGGGCGACTCGTAGAGGCAGAACGCCCGCATGCCCTCTTCGGAGCGCACGACGTGCGTGTGCTCCCAGGTGACCTGGGGATAGCGCTCCGCGCGGATCTCCTGGGAGCGTGCGGCGATGGCGTCGAGCTCGTCGCGCGTGACGTCCCCGACCATGCGCTCCAGGAAGTAACGTGGCATCGGGGGAGTCTCGCACGGCCGACATGCACGAGAGCAAGTCCGAGGAGAGCACACACGTCGCGATCCGCTTGCTCGGCAGGCCTGGGATCGTGCGAGACGGCGTCGCGCTCGCCCCGCCGCGCGGCCGCAAGACCTGGGCGTTGCTGACCTATCTGCTGCTCTCGGAGCGGCCGCCGCCGCGCACGCGCGTCGCATCCCTGCTGTTCTCGGAGGCCGACGACCCGCTCGGAGCGCTGCGCTGGACGTTGGCGGACCTGCGCCGGACGCTCGGCAGCCCGGAGTCGGCGCGGGGCGACCCGCTCGAGCTGCGACTTCCCGCCGAGGTGTCGGTCGACGTGATGGGCGCCGCCGGGCTGGACGGCGAGCTGCTGGAGGGCATGACGTTCCCCTCCAGCGCGGCGTTCGAGTCGTGGCTCGGGGTCATGCGCCGATCGCTCGCCGGGGCCGCTCGCGCGCTGGCCCACGACGAGGCCGTCGCCCGGTTGGCAGCGGGCGACCTCGACGGCGCCACCGAGCTCGCCACCGACCTGGTCGCCCGGGATCCGCTCGACCAGCCGGCCCAGGAGCTGCTGATCCGCTGCCTGGCCCGCAGCGGACGGCAGGCCGACGCCAACCGGCAGCTGGCCGAGTGCGAGGCGCTGCTGATCGGCGAGCTCGGGATCGCCGCCGGCCCCGAGCTGCGGCTCGCGGCCCGCGAGCCGCTCGCGTTGCCCGGCGCCGCGGTCGGCGACGCCGAGGCGGCGCTCGCCCAGCTCGAAGCGGGGGAGGCGGCGCTCGAGGCCGGCGCGATCGAGCCGGGGATCGAGATCATGCGCCACGCCTGCGCCGAGGCGGCCGCCGCCGGCGACGCCGGGCTCGAGTCCCGCGCGCTGGTCACGCTCGGGTCGGCGCTCGTGCACGCGCTGCGGGGCCGCGACGAAGAGGGCGCGCTGCGCCTGCACGAGG
>JAOPZD010000407.1 GCA_025964295.1 Conexibacter sp. | reverse complement strand
GCCGCGTGTTGCGTAGCGCCTGCAGCGCCTTCGCCGTCGGTGCCCAGGCGATGAGCGGCTCGTCGTGGATCGGCGACAGCGGCAGGTGTCCCGCGCTGCATCAATGCTCGCTAATCAGCGTTATGTCTACTAGGGAGAAAAGGGAGCTCGCCGAATCCTTGGCAAGTCCCTGTCGGCCGACCTGTCCACGGTGAAGGACGAGTTGAAGACGAGCGTCTTGGGCAACGTCGCCAAGCCGAACCACTGAGATGCTCCCCGAGCCCGACCTCTTGGCCGACGACGACGCGATGTGGTTGATCGGCGTCAACGTCGACCGCGTCACCCAAGCGATCGCCACTGTCGGTCTGCGAGCGCTGGGAGCGTTCGCCCTGTGGGTACCCAACGACGGGAAGTACATGGATCCTGCGGCGGTGTCGGTGTGCTCGGCCGAGGTGTGGACGCAGCGGCTGGCGCCCCTGATCGCAGCGCCGGACGCCGACAAGCTGGCCGTGGCGCTGGACCCGCAGGATTGGGATTACCCGGAGATCGAGCTCCCCTCGCAGCTCGACCTCGAGCTCGTGGACGCGGCGTCAGCCCGGCTCTTGGAGCGGTTCGGCGAGGAGCGCGATCCGGCAGCCCAGGTGCTGAACGAGACGGCGCGCCTCGTGGCACAGGCGCCCCTCGTTCCCGCCGACCCCTTGCTGGTGGCCATGGCCACGGACGGCAGCAGCACATCCGATCAGGCACTCGCCAGCATCCGGTACGCGTCACCTCCTCCCAGCGTCGCCGCGCTTGAGGCGCGCGGGCTCCCGAAGTCGTACTGGGACCTCACGTGACCGTCTCGCGGAGTGCGTGGGGTCTCCTGGCCGTCGTCATCCTCGCAGGATGCGGGTCGCAGACGCCGGCCGCGCAGCCGACGACCGCGACGCGTCCTGGTGCTGGTTGACCGGGCAACCGGTCGCGACGTTCCTCGATTGGGCAACGAAGAGAGCCTCTGTGCAGCGGGTGCACAGAGGCTCACGGGTACCTCGATTGTCCTATTTGGGTGCGCTCAGAGGCGCGGGTCAGGTCAGCAGGAGACGATGACCGAGAACGACTTGTCGGTGGCGGTGACCTGCCAGTCGGCGGTGTTGACCGCGACGGTGCCGTCGCCCTGCGGCGAGGCGGTGGCGAAGCCCTGATCGCCGGTGATGTTGGCCACCGCAACGCAGTCCTCCAGATTCGGCGAACCGGTGACCGTGACCAGGTACTGGCCGGGGTTGCTGCGGACGGCGCCGTCGATGCCGTGGCCGATCCTCATGTCACCACCGCTGTCGAAGTTGCCGGAGTAGCTCACCGCGCTGTCGCCCTTGAGCGCGGCGAGGAAGTCACTCTCGGTGGCTGTGGCGCGGGAGGCGTCGGCGGCCTTCCAGATCGCGAAGGCCGAGAGGCCGTCGTCGCCTGCGTCGCCCTTGAGCGCGTTCAGGAAGTCGGTCTCGGTGGCGGTGGCGCGGGAGACGTCGGCCGCCTTCCAGATCGCGAAGGCCGACGTCCCGTTGGTACCGGTGCTGCCGTTGGTACCGGTGCTGCCGTTGGTGCCGGCGTCGCCCTTGGCTCCGGTCGCGCCGTCCACGCCGTCCCTGCCGGCGGCGCCCGCGGCGCCGTGGGCACCGGAAGCGCCGGCGTCGCCCTTGGCGCCCGTGGCACCAGTCGCGCCGGCCTTGCCGTGCAAGCCGTCCGTGCCGTCGTTGCCGCGCAGCACGTCGCGACCGGCCTTGGTGAGCTTGGCGACCGGGACCGAGTTGTCCTTCAAGGTGGAGCCGTCGATCTTCTGGATCGTGGCCGCGCCGGCGCCGGTGGCGGCGACGGCGCCGACGGCGGCGAGCATCAGGGCCTTCTTCGAGGCGCCGGCGATGATCCTGCGAGGGTCGCAACGCATGTGGTGTGGCTTCCTGGAGGAGGTAATGGGCTCGGACACGAGGTCCGAGACGCGAACGCCCGGCGGTCCAGGTCTGCGGACAGGCGTGCGCGGACGTCAGAGGAGGTCTCCTTCTTCGGAGTCGGTCAGCAGGTCAGCTCCTTGAGGTGCGACGAGCAGCTGCTGCCGTTGCAGAGCTCGTCGGCTTGCGGCGCGGTCTCAGCGGTGCAGGCGCCGCTCTCGGGGTACGGCGTCCGGGGCGGCACCCAAGCGTGACCGCCGACCTGAAGCGGTCACGGGTCCGACGGCAGGCGCGACCAGAGCCCGGCATCGATGCGGATGCCGTTCTTGAGGTGCGTGGAGCGCATAACACCTGTGGGGTCGCCGTGCTGGCGTTCACGCTGCGGGCCGTGCGGCAGCGCTCGCGGGCTTGCGCGGGGCAGTCCGTCGCGGCGATGCAGCAGCAGAACCCCTCGCTCGTCCTGGACGGTGCGAAGACCGTGATCTCCGATACCCAGGGCGTGGTCTACCTCGCGCATGACACCACCGGCAATCTTTGTCTGATCGAGAAGCCGCACGGAGAATCGGGCGACCTGATCGTGAAGAGCAGGTTCTCGTGCCAGACCAGTTCGGTCGTGCGGGGAGAGATGGGGACTGCTCGAGCCTTCGCTAGGCGCGGAAGACGAACAGGACCTTGCCGCGGCGCCGATACTGCTCGGCGCGGCTCAGGGCGTCGGCGTACTGCTCGAGGCGGAAGGTCGAATCGATGTCGGCGGTCAGCT
>JAOPZD010000382.1 GCA_025964295.1 Conexibacter sp. | reverse complement strand
CCGCCGATGCGCTGGAGGCGCTCGGCGACGGAGGGCTGGGGCGCGGCCTGCTGCGCCACGCCGCGTGGACGAGCAGCGCGACGCACGCCGTCCTGCCGCTCGTGGCCACCGACGCCGGCGTCCGCCTGCAGCTGCGCGCCGGGATCGAGGCGCACCGCGCCCGCTCGGCGGACCGCGCCTGGGCCGGCGGCTTCTGGCTCCCCGAGTGCGCGCACGCGCCCTGGCTGCATCCGCTGCTCGAGGAGGCCGGCGTGCATGCCACGTGCGTCGACCTCACCGACGTGCTGCCCGACGCGCGCACGCCGCTGGCGACGGCCGACGGCCCGCTCCTGGTCCCGATCGACCGCCCCGCGATCGAGCTCGTGTGGAGCGACGGCGGCTACCCGGCGGGCGGCGCCTACCGCGACTCGCACCGCCGGACCATCCACCATCACAAGCCGTGGGCCAACGACGGCGCGGTCTACGACCGCGACCGGGCGCGCGAGCAGGCCGCCGCCGACGCCCGCGACTTCGTGGCGCGGGTGGCGCGGCGGGTCGCCGGGGGCGGGCTGTCGGTCTGCGCGCTGGACACCGAGCTGCTCGGCCACCACTGGTACGAGGGCCTGGACTGGCTGACGGCCGTGCTCGACGAGGCGCCGCGCGCGGGGCTGGAGATCGTCGGCCTCGACGACGCGCTGCACGACGCGGCCGTCGTCGCCGCGCCCGAGGACCTGCCGGCGACGAGCTGGGGCACGCCGCGCACGCTGTGGACGTGGGACGGCCCGCAGGTCGCCGACCTCGCGTTCGCGACGCGCGACGCGGAGCTGCGGACGGTCGCGGCGGGCGTCCGCAGCGGCGCCGACGCCCGCGCGGTCCGCGAGCTGCTCGCGCTGCAGTCCAGCGACTGGGCGTTCCTGGTCACCCGCGACATCTCGGGCCCCTACCCGCGCGAGCGCGCAGCGGGCCATCTCGCCGCGCTGGACGCGGCGCTCGCCGCACCCGGCAGCGGCGACGCCGCGTTGCGGTCGCTGGCGCCCTTCGCCGACCCGGCGATGCTGCTCGTCCCGTAGCCGCCGGAGGCCGTTCGCGCGGTTCTGTCCGCACGAGGACATATTGATTGTCCATGGCCCGCGTGCTTGCGCAGCCGATCCCGCTCGCGGAGGACGAGCGGCTGACCCTCGCGTCGCTCGCCGAGCACGCGCTGGAGCCCGCGAGCGAGCGCCTGTTGCTCGCCGCGCGCCACGGCGGCTGCGGTCACGGCGCCGCGGACTGCCTGCGCGGCGTGATGGCCGAGACCGAGGCCCTCGCCCGCCTCTTCGACGCGGCCCAGACCGGCGTCATCGACATCGGCGACCCCGCCGTCCGCACGTTCCTGTCGCGCCACCGCGACACCCTGCTCGCGCTCCTGCGCGACGACCGCGCCGCCCTCTACGACTCGCTCGCGCTCCGCCACGCCACCGCCGAGCCCGACGCCGCGCCCGCGATCGCCCAGCGCTGGCGCCTGGTCGACGAGGACCTCGAGGAGCTCGCGCTCGTCGCGCGGCTGCTCAGCGACGCGCTGGACTGAGGGGGCGCTGGCGTTCGTGGCGCCCAGCGCGGTGCGCTGGTGGTGTCGCGCAGCGTGGTGGGTCGGCAATGACGGCGAGGACGCGGGGAGCGACGCCGACGGTCGCGGTGTGGCTCGGCCCTCGTGGCGGCGCGGGGCGAGCTTTCGGGCCCGAATCGTCGGTCGGCAGTGGTCCGTGTCGTCTGGAGTCCCATATAGGGCACCTAGACGACACGGACCTACGCTTCGGCCCCCGAACGACCCTCCCCGTCCCGGCGACTCGCGCCGCGGCCAGACACCAGGCGCCGGAGCCCCGATCACCTCGCCGTCATTGCCGACCCACGACGCGCCGCACGACCCCGCACAAACGCGCCGGACGCCACCGACGTCAGCGCGCCACCCCCGCGCCGCGCTCAGGCCCAGCGCAGCGACCGCGGCTTCTCGCGCATCCGCAGCACCCGCGCCGGCGCGCCCGCGACGACGGCGTCGGCCGGGACGTCCTTGGTGATCACGGTGTTCGTGCCGACGACGGAGTTGTCGCCGACGGTCGCGCCGCGCAGGAAGCAGGCGCCGTAGCCGATCCAGACGTTGTGGCCGATCCGGACGTCGCGCTTGTAGATGCCCTGCTCGCGGATCGGGCGGTCGGTCTCGACGACGCCGTGGTCGAAGTCGATGAGCATCACGCGGTCGGCGATGATGCACTCGCGGCCGATCGAGACGTGCTGGAACGCCGAGATCGTGCACTCCTGGCCCATCACCGTCTTGGCGCCGACCGAGCACTCGCCCTCGTGCACGCGGACCTTGCAGCCGTGGCCGAGCCACGACCACCGCCCGAGCCGCAGCGTCGCGTCCTTGCCGATCTCCAGCGACACGCCGGGGCAGATGAACGCGAGCCCGTCGAGCTTCAGCCGCCCGCGCAGTCGCAGCTTCCAGTAGGCCAGCCGCACCAGCAGCCGCGCGTACTTCGCGTTGAGCATCCCGTTGCGCCGCGCGAACTTCAGCAGCGCGACCGGACCGCCCGTCAGGGGCGGGGGATCGCCCCGGTAGTGGAGCGGTGCGACGCCCGACGGCGCGGGCGGGGACAGGACCGGTTCCACGCCCGCGGAGGCTACCGCTAGCCCGCCGGCAGCGCCTCCGCGAACCGCGCCAGCGCGTCGGTGTCCCGCCACGGCCGCCCGTGCCCGAAGACCGTCAGCGCCGGGCGCAGCTCCGCCACCCGCCGGATCGCCGCCCGGTTGGCAGCCGGGTCGACCGTGAACCGCTCCGGCGGCTCGTGCAGCCCCGCCTTGCCGGTGAGCGGGTGGCGCCCGAACAGCACGTCGCCCGCGATCAGGACGCGGTCCTCCTCGCGCCAGAACGAGAGGTGGCCGGGGGAGTGTCCGGGCGTCTCGAGCACGACGAAGCCCGCGTCGAGCTCGTCGCCCTCGCGCAGCTCGCGCGCCACCTCGACGCCGGGGCCGGCCCAGTTGCGCACCTGCCAGCGCGTCACGACGTTGTCAGGCCCCAGCGGCCCGACCGCGCCCGACGCCAGCGCCGCCGCCTCGCTGGCCGGCGCCCAGAACGGCACGCCCAGGCGCGCCACCAAGGCGGCGCTCGACCCCTGGTGGTCGCAGTGCCCGTGGGTGACCGCGTGCGCGGTGACCGGCAGGTTGGTGGTCTTGACCGCGCGCAGGATCCGCCGCGCGGCATGGCGCGTCGCGGCGTCGACGATCACGCCGCCCGCCAGGTAGACGTTGAACGCGTGCGGCGGCAGGCCGGACACGTGGCGGAGGTTCGGGGCGAGCTCGTACACGACCCATACGCTGCCGTATGGCCGTGCGCTTGTCAATACGGTGGCGTATGGTGGGGGACGCGATGGCCCCCGACAACCTCGACCGCGAGCGCTGGGAGCAGGCGGCGCTGGACGCCCTGGAGCGCGGCGGCCTGCCCGCCGTCGCCGTCGAGCCGCTGGCCCGCGAGCTGGGCGTCACCAAGGGCAGCTTCTACTGGCACTTCAAGACCCGCCAGGACCTCCTCGCCGCCACCGTCGCCCGCTGGGAGCGCCTGCACGTCGACGCGCCGCTGGACGCGCTGGCCGGCGTCGAGGACCCGCGCGAGCGCCTGCTCGCGCTCCTCGGCCGCGCCTCCGGCAAGCCGCCCACCATCTTCATGCGGATGCTCGAAGCCGTCGACGAGCCGGTCGTGCACGCCGCCGTCGCGCGCGCCGCCGAGCTGCGCGTCGCCTTCATGGAACGCGGCTTCCGGGAGCTGGGGCTGAGCCGCGCCCGGGCGCGCCGGCAGGCGCTGCTGGCCTACAGCACCTACGTCGGCCGCGCCCACCTCGGCCGCGACGCGCCCGCCCTGCTGGGCGACGAGCGGGCGCTGGCCAGGCACATCGCCGAGCAGCTCATCCCCTGAGTCCGGCATCATGCGGCGCCCATGTCGCAGGCCTCGCAGACCCTCGCCCAGCGTCTCCTCGACGGCGACAAGCGCGCCCTCGCGCGCGCGATCACGCTCGTCGAGAGCGACGACCCCGCCGGCTGGGACCTCGTCCGCGAGGTCTACCCGCACACCGGCAAGGCGGCGATCACCGGCCTGACGGGCGCGCCCGGCGCGGGCAAGTCGACGCTGATCGGCGCGCTGACCAAGCTGCGCCGCGAGCAGGAGCGCGAGGTCGCGGTCCTGTCGATCGACCCGTCCTCGCCGTTCACCCACGGCGCGCTGCTCGGCGACCGCATCCGGCTGACCGAGCACTTCCTCGATCCCGGCGTCTTCATCCGCTCGATGGCCAACCGGGGCGCCTTGGGCGGCCTGAGCGAGGCCGCGCTGCAGGCCGCGCTGCTGATGGACGCCGCCGGCAAGGACGACGTCTTCCTCGAGACCGTCGGCGTCGGCCAGGCCGAGGTGGACATCATCGACCACGCCGACACCATCGTGTTGGTGTTGATGCCCGGCTCCGGCGACTCGATCCAGGCGCTGAAGGCCGGCGTCATGGAGATCCCGGACATCATCGTCGTCAACAAGGCCGACCACCCGCTGACCGACACGATGGTCCGCGAGATCCGCGGCGTCCTGTCGCTCGCGCCGCAGCGCGGCTGGCGCGTCCCGATCGTCAAGACCCAGGCCCACCTCGGCGAGGGCGTCGCCGAGCTGGTGACCAAGCTCGACGAGCACCGGCGGTTCATCGAGGACGAGGGCACGCTGTCGGAGCGCCGCAAGCGCAACCTGCGCAGCGAGGTCGTCGCGATCTGCACCTTCCGCCTGCGCCGCCGCCTGGAGGAGCAGCTCGACGCCGACCCGACGTTCGCCGAGCTGCTCGACGAGGTCGTCGCGCGCCGCCTGGACCCCGCCACGGCGGCGACCGGGATCCTCGAGCGCCTCGACGCGGCCGCCGCCTCGCGCAAGCCCGACGCGGGCTAGCTAGGACGCGGCCGCCGCGGCGCGGACGACCGCCGCGGCCACGACGGCGTCCTCCCACGCCATCCCGGTGGACTTGAACAGCCGCGGGCGGCCGGGATCGACCGCCGCCGCGCCGCGCACGAGCGCCGCGAGCGGGACGAGCCGGTCCGCGGTCAGCGCCCCCTCCTCGATGGCCAGCACCACGTCGCCCGCCTCGCGCAGCGCGCCGGCCCGCGACTCGACCACGACGGTCGCGCGGGCCGCCAGCGCGCCGTCGACCTCCCGCGCGCGCGGCTCGTGGGACCCGATCGCCACCACCGTCGCGTGGTCCGCCACGCGCGCGCCGTCGAACAGCGGCGTCCGCGCCGTCGTGCAGCAGCAGATGACGTCGGCGGCGCCGACGTCGACCCCATCATGAT
>JAOPZD010000358.1 GCA_025964295.1 Conexibacter sp. | reverse complement strand
CTCCGAGCCGGCCGCCACGCCCGAGGCCGGCGGGCCGATCGCCGCGACGCCGAGCCCGGCGACCTCGGCGCGCAAGAAGCGCAAGCGCCGCGGCTGAGGTCCTGCTCCGGACAGTCGCGAGGCTTCGCCTTCCCGCGCCCCGGGAATGCTGAGGGACGACGACTTGGGTTGCGGAGCGTTGCTCCATCCGGACGGCGCTCCGCCGGAGAGGAGAGTGCCTGATGGAAGCTTCGGCGACCAACGCCCCGCGCTTTGCGCGCGAGGAGCGGGCGGACGGGCGGATGCCCGTCGCCGCGCAGGACCTGACGTTCGTGCCCACGCCGATCGCCGACCCGGGTCCGCTCGGGCTCGCGGCGTTCGCCCTGACCACGTTCGTGCTGAGCATGTTCAACGCCAACCTGGTCGGCGTCGGCGGCGAGCCGGTGGTCTTCGGCCTCGCGTTCGCCTACGGCGGCCTGGCGCAGTTCGCGGCGGGCATGTGGGAGTTCAAGACGGGCAACACGTTCGGGGCGGTCGCGTTCACGTCCTACGGCGCGTTCTGGCTGTCGTTCTGGGCGTTCGTGGAGTTCTTCGAGAAGGACGTCCCGAAGGCCGACGCCGGTCACGCAATCGGGCTGTACCTGATCGCGTGGGGCATCTTCACGCTGTACATGTTCGTGGCCTCGCTGCGCACGACGGCGGCGATCGCCGCGGTCTTCCTGCTGCTGACGCTGACGTTCTTCGCCCTCGGGATCGGGAACGCCGGCGGCCACACCGACATCGTGCACCTCGGCGGGTGGCTCGGGCTCGCGACCGCGGCGGCGGCGTGGTATGCCTCGTTCGCGGCGGTGACGAACTCCACGTTCAAGCGCACCGTCCTGCCCGTGCGGCCGCTGAGCCGGCCGGGCGTCTGACCTTGTAGAGCGGAACACATGACGACGGAGGGGACCATGGCGGGCACCACGACCGACCTCGAACGCCAGCTGGCCGAGCTGCTGGAGCAGGAGCGCTTCGAGCCGCCGGAGGAGTTCAAGGCCAATGCCCTGATCAAGGACCTCTCCGTCCACGAGGAGGCCGCGAAGGACCCGGTCGCCTGGTGGCGCGAGCAGGCGCGGGCGCTGCACTGGTTCGAGGAGCCGCCGACGGCGCTCGACGACAGCGCCCCGCCGTTCTACAAGTGGTTCGAGGGCGGCAAGGTCAACGCCTCCTACAACTGCCTGGACCGCCACGTCGAGGCGGGCCTCGGCGACCGCGTCGCCTTCAAGTGGCGCGGCGAGGAGGGCGAGTCGCGCGACATCACCTACGCGTGGCTGCTCGAGCAGACCCAGCGCGCGGCCAACGCGCTGAAGGACCACGGCGTGGAGGCCGGCGACGTCGTCGGGATCTTCCTGCCGATGATCCCCGAGGTCGTCGTGGCGATGCTCGCCTGCTCGCGCATCGGCGCGCCGCACAACGTCGTCTTCGGCGGGTTCAGCGCCGAGTCGGTCAAGGAGCGCATGGAGTTCTCCGCGGCCAAGGCGCTGATCACCGTCGACGGCGCGCGGCGCAAGGGCAAGACCGCGCCGGTCAAGCAGACCGTCGACGACGTCGGCATGCCGGTGGCCACGACGTTCGTCGTGCGCCACACGGGCATCGACTGCCCGATGGGCGACGGCGACGTGTTCTGGGACGAGGCGCTGGCCGCGGCCGACGCCGAGTGCCCCGCGGCCGAGCTGGACGCCGAGCACCCGCTGTTCATCCTGTACTCCAGCGGCTCGACGGCCAAGCCGAAGGGCATCCTGCACACGACGGGCGGCTACCTGACCCAGGTCGCGTGGACGCACAAGCACGTCTTCGACCTCAAGCCGGAGTCCGACGTCTACTGGTGCAGCGCCGACGTCGGCTGGATCACCGGCCACTCCTACATCGTCTACGGCCCGCTGCTGAACGCCGCGACGTCGGTCATGTACGAGGGCGCGCCCGACCACCCGCACAAGGGCATCTGGTGGGAGCTGGCCGAGAAGACCGACACCACCATCTTCTACACCGCCCCGACGGCGATCCGGGCGTGCATCAAGTGGGGCGTCGAGCACGTCGAGAAGTTCGACCTGAGCAAGTTGAGGCTGTTGGGCTCGGTCGGCGAGCCGATCAACCCCAAGGCCTGGCTCTGGTACTGGAAGGTCGTCGGCGGCGAGCGCTGCCCGGTCGTCGACACCTGGTGGCAGACCGAGACCGGCGCGATCATGATCACCACCCTGCCGGGCGCGCAGGCGATGAAGCCGGGGATCGCGGGCACGCCGCTGCCGGGCATCGCCGCCGCCGTCCTGGACGAGGAGGGCAACGAGGTCCCGCGCGGGACGCAGGGGCTGCTGTCGCTGTCGCGGCCGTGGCCGGGGATGCTGCGCACGCTGTACGGCGACGACGACCGCTACGTGCAGACGTACTGGGACAAGTGGGGGCCGCAGACCTATCTCGTCGGCGACGCCTCCAAGCAGGACGAGGAGGGCTACATCTCGGTCATCGGGCGCGTCGACGACGTGCTCAACGTGTCGGGCCACCGCATGTCGACGGCCGAGATCGAGTCCGCGATCGTCTCCCACGGCAAGGTCGCCGAGGCGGCCGTGATCGGCGCGACCGACGAGGACACCGGCCAGTCCGTGGCGGCGTTCGTCACGCTGGAAGGCGACCTCGAGGGCACCGACGCGCTCGTGGCCGAGATCCGCGAGCACGTCGCGGTGCGCATCGGCAAGCTCGCGCGGCCCAAGCGCATCATCTGGGCCGACGACCTGCCCAAGACGCGCTCGGGGAAGATCATGCGGCGGTTGTTGAAGGACATCGCCGAGGGCCGCGAGCTGGGCGACGTGACGACCCTGCGCGACCCCGACGTCATGTCGCAGCTGCAGGGCAAGATCAAGGAGCGCCAGAGCTCGGGCGAGGAATAGGCGCTGTCCGGCTCCTCCGCCGCGATCGTCCGCGACGTCATCCTGCGCGATGGCTCCGCCCTCCGGCTGCGCTCGCCGCGGCCGGAGGACGAGGCGGCCATCCGGGCGTTCTTCGACGGCCTGACCTTCGAGAGCCGCTACCTGCGCTTCCATGGCGCGGGGCGCTCGGACCTGATCTCGCGCGACTACGCCCACGCCGACCTCGACGCGCGCGTGCCGCTGCTCGCGCACCTGGGCGACCGCGTCGTGGCGGTCGCCGGCTATGACCGCCTCAACGAGCCCGACGCGGCCGAGGTCGCCTTCGCCGTCGCCGAGGACCAGCAGGGCCGCGGGCTGGCGACGAGCCTGCTCCAGCAGCTGGCCGACGTGGCCGCCGGGCGCGGGATCACGCGCTTCGACGCCGAGGTGATGGGCGAGAACCGCCCGATGCTGCACGTCTTCGGCAACGCCGGCTTCGGCGTGCGGCGCGCGTCGACGGGCGGGATCGTGCACCTGGCGCTGGACCTGCGCCCGACCGTGACGCTGGCCGAGCGCATCGACGACCGCACCCACGCCGCGACGGTCGCCTCGCTGCGCGCGCTGCTGGCGCCGCGCTCGATCGCGGTCGTCGGCGCGAGCGCGCGCGAGGGCTCGGT
>JAOPZD010000349.1 GCA_025964295.1 Conexibacter sp. | reverse complement strand
GGCGCGGCCCCAGGCGCTGGCGGCGGCGGGCGCCGCGGCGGTCGCCCTGCCGCTGGCCTACCTGGCGCTGCACGCCGTCGCCGCGCCGAAGCCGATCAAGCTCCAGGACCCGTGCCGGCAGCGCGCGCTGCCCCAGACCGGCGGCATCGAGGGCTTCCTCCAGGATCGCGTCCTGGAGCTGCTCGACACGAGCGCCTGCAAGGCGGGATCCACGCGCGAGGAGCTCGTCCTCGCGCTCGCCGACGACCAGGACCGCAAGCGCTTCGAGCGCGAGCACGGCGTCGACCCGCGCAGCCTGTCGACGATCCTGCAGGGACTGCTGGGCTAGAGCAGCTCGGGCAGCGCTTCCTGCGGGTCGCCGTGCAGCAGCCAGCCGGTGTCGGTCCGCTCCACCAGGCCGCGACGCGTCAGCACGCCCAGCGCGGTGGTCACCGACGGGCGGCGGGCGCCCACGAGCTTGCCGATCGTCTCGTGCGTCAGCGACAGCGGGACGCGGACGCCCTGCGGCGAGACGCGGCCCCAGCGGTCGGCCAGCAGCCACAGCAGCACGAGGACGCGGGCGTCGACGCGCGGCACCTGGGCGATCGCGCGCTGCACCGAGAGCTGGCGCGAGCGGCGCACGGTCCGGCCGATGAGCGTGTCGAGCATCGACGGCCAGCGGCCGGCCACGGCGGCGAAGCGGCGGTCGAGGACCGCGACGCGCGCGGGCTCGAGCACGGCCCAGCTGACGCTGCCGGGCAGCGGGTCGAGCGAGGCCTCGTCGTCCCACGGGCGGATGATGTCGCCCTGGCCGAGCAGCTCGGTGGTCGAGCGCTTGGCGAGCTCGACGTCGCGGGTGATCAGGCCGTCCAGCACGAGCAGGCCGATCGCCGGCGCGGCGCTCTCACCGTTGGGGGACGGGAAGTCGAACGGGCCGGTCGGTAACGCGTGGACCGTGGCCACGGCGTGGCGACGGGCCAGCTCCCGGGCATCCCCGCTCAGCCCTGCCCCCAGCTCGGGGTCAGCGTCGAGGATCGAGATCAGTGGACGAGAGGTCATTGTCTGACTGGACACCAGGCTCCCGGTCTTCCCGGTCTGACCTGGGACAAACACCACCACATCACCCGACTAGGCGAGAAGCGCTCAGATCGACCGGAAAAGCGTCCAAAGCGAGCCGGTTTTGAGTCCTCACCAACACGTGTCCGTATGCAGACACCTACAACAATTAGGTTCGCGGCGCGGGCGCCCGCGGGTAGCCGAGGAGCCGATGACCGACCTCGACCCTGGCACCATGAAGGGGCCCATGGACTCCCTGCAGGGCCAGCTGCTGCTCGCCTCCCCCACGATGTCGGATCCGAACTTCGCGCGCACCGTCGTCGCCATCGCCAACCACGACGTCGACGGCGCGCTGGGCATCGTCCTCAACCGCCCCAGCGACACCGAGGTCGTCGAGGCCGTCCCGGAGCTGGAGGGCGTCGTCGACACCGACGAGGTCGTCTTCGTCGGCGGTCCGGTGCAGCCGGCCTCGATCGTCGTGCTGGCCGAGTTCGAGGATCCCGACGAGGCCGCGTTCCTGGTCGTCGAGGGCATCGGGCTGGTCTCGGACCGCACGGGCCTGGACCGCCTGGGCAGCGCGACCGCGCGGCGGCGGATCTTCGCCGGCTACACGGGCTGGGGCCCGGGCCAGCTCGAGTCCGAGCTGGAGCGCGAGGACTGGATCGTCGAGCCCGCGCTGCCCGAGGACGTCTTCGACGAGGAGCCCGCCGACCTCTGGGGTCGCGTCCTGAGCCGCAAGGGCGGCCAGTTCCGGCTGCTGGCGCGGATGCCGATCGACCCGACGGTGAACTAGGCGCGGCGGCGCCCCCGCGCTCAGCTCGCGACGAGCGCGAGCACCACGACGATCACGATCCCGACGCCGATCAAGCCGTACACGATCGTCTGCGCCGGCCAGTTGCGGCGCCAGCGCGCGGGGTCGGAGCGGTCGCGCGTGACGTGCCCCTCCGGCGGCGTGCCGACCCAGTCATCGTCGTCGTCCTGGCGAGAGCTCATGGCGTAGGAGTACCCAGTAGCGTCCGGGCCGTGGCCAAGAAGAAGCCCGCACGCCCCGCGCGGCCCAAGAAGAGCGCGGAGCCGACCACCGCGCAGCTGCGTCAGGAGTACTACGCCCGGCGCGCCGCCGAGCAGGCGCTGGAGGAGCTCGGCCTGCGCCTCGACGAGCGAGAACCGCCCAAGGGCGACGCGCACTGGTGGGCCGGGACGCGCGACGCGCTGGACCGCCTGGAGATCATGCACGCGGTGTGGCGCTTCACCGGCCTGGCCGGCTACGCGCCCGAGCCGGAGGACTTCGACCCCGACAAGGGCTGGCCGACCGCCGACGAGGTCGAGGCGGTCTTCGGCTCGTGGGACAAGATGCTCGACGAGTCGGGCATCGACGACGCGATCTTCGGCGTCATCGTCGAGAAGACGCTGGGTGCCCACGAGAAGCTCGCGGCGCGCGAGAAGGAGCTCGAGGCGCGCGCGGCCAAGCTCGAGGACGAGGCCAAGAAGATCCCCGAGCTCAAGCGCCGCGAGGAGGTCGCGCGGGCCAAGCGCGACGAGGCCGACGGCGCCCGCGCCAGCGCGGAGGCCGCGCGCGAC
>JAOPZD010000274.1 GCA_025964295.1 Conexibacter sp. | reverse complement strand
TCGGCGGCGTGGTAGATCGCCGAGCGCAGCAGCGGGTGGAAGAAGTCGATCGCGCCGTCGATCGTGACGAGCTCGGCGCTCAGGGCCGGGTCCAGCGCGTCGGCCGGGACGCCGCGCTGCTCGAGCGCGGCGAGGAAGAGGTCGTGGCGGCCGGTCTGCATCGCCGCGGCGACCAGCAGCGCCTCGCGCGTGTGCTCGGGCAGGTCGGCGAGCTGGCGGGCGAAGGCCGCCTCGATGTGCTGGCCGGCGGGCACCGGGCCGGCCATCGGCTCGCGGCCGGCGAGCTGCTCGGCGCTCAGCGCGCGCGGCATCTCGGTCAGCGCCAGCGGGTTGCCCTGGGCGGTGGCGACGAGGCCGGCGACGACCTCGTCGGCCACGCGGTTGGCCGACTCGCGCCGGAGAAGCTCGGTGGCCGTCGCGTCGTCGAGGCCGGCGACCGCGAGCGCGGCGACGCCGGTGAACGCGTCGAGCACGTCCGCCGCGCCCCCGCCGACCCGGCCCCCGCCCACCCGCGCGCCGCAGAGCAGGACGACGCCCTCGGCGCCGAGCCGGCGCGCGACGAAGATCAGCGCCTCGCGCGACGCGTCGTCCAGCCAGTGGACGTCGTCGGCCACGACGAGGAACGGCTTCTCCTCGGCGGCCGCGGCGAGCAGGCTGAGCATCCCGGCGGGGACGGCGAAGCGGTCGAACGGCGTCGGCGGCTCCAGCGCCAGCGCGGAGCCCAGCGCGCGCGCCTGGACCGCGGGGATCCTGTCGCGCAGCGGCAGCAGCGGGGTGAGCAGCTCGAGCAGGCCGGCGAACGGGATGTCGCTCTCGGACTCGAAGCCGCGCGTGCGCAGGACCCCGAACTCCAGCTCGGCGGCCTTGTCCATGGCGCCCCGCAGCAGCGCCGACTTGCCGATCCCCGCCTCGCCGTGGAGCAGCAGGGCGGCACTCGTGCCATCCTTGGCCGCGGTCAGCAGTCCTTCGATGTGCGCGGTCTCGCGCTGGCGTCCGAGGAGCAAGGGATTGAGGGTTCGCGATGCCGGCGTCCGGTCCGGCAGGCGCAATGATGCCATGGCGCACTACCCTCTTGGGGTACATGACCGCCTTCGCGGACCTCGGCCTCAGTGAGCCGACCCTCCAAGCCCTGCAGGATGTCGGCTACGAGCAGCCGAGCCCCATCCAGGAACAGGCCATCCCGATCCTCCTCCAGGGCGAGGACATCATCGGGCAGGCGCAGACCGGATCCGGCAAGACCGCCGCGTTCGGCCTCCCCATCGTCGAGCACGTCGACCCGTCCGTCGGCGAGGTCCAGGCGCTGGTCCTGACCCCGACGCGCGAGCTGTGCATCCAGGTGACCCAGGCGCTGCGCACCTATGGCGCGCGCAAGGGCGTAGACGTCGTCGCCGTCTTCGGCGGCGCGCCGATCCGCAGCCAGCAGGCGCAGCTGCGCGCCGGCGGCCACGTCGTCGTCGGCACCGTCGGCCGCGTCCTCGACCTCCTCTCGCGCGCGTCGCTGCACCTCAGCGACTGCCGCTTCGTCGTCCTCGACGAGGCCGACGAGATGCTGGACCTCGGCTTCCTCGAGGACGTCGAGAAGATCCTCAAGCTCTGCCCCAACGGCCGCCAGACCGCGCTGTTCAGCGCGACGATGCCGCCGCCGATCCGCGAGCTGGCTGACCAGTACCTCTACCACCCGCAGACGGTGAAGGTGAAGTCGGCCAACCTGACGGTCGACACCGTCGAGCAGTTCCGGCTGGAGGTCAAGACGGCCGACAAGCCGCAGGCGCTGGTCGACCTGCTGCGCGAGGAGCGGCCCGACCAGGCCATCGTCTTCACGCGGACGAAGATCCGCGCCGACCAGCTCTACCGCAAGCTGCGCGACGGCGGCATGAACGTCAAGGCGCTGCACGGCGACCTGTCCCAGGGTCAGCGCGACGGCGTGATGCTGTCCTTCAAGGGCGGCCGCGTGCCGATCCTCGTCGCCACCGACGTCGCCGCGCGCGGCCTGGACATCTCAACGGTCACGCACGTCGTGAACTTCGACGTGCCGACCTCGCCGGACGCCTACGTGCACCGCATCGGCCGCACGGGCCGCGTCGGCCGCTCGGGCCGCGCGATCACGTTCGTCGAGCCCAAGCAGCAGAAGGAGCTGCAGGCGATCGAGAAGCACATCGGCATGGACCTGGAGCCGTGGTCGCCGGGCGCCAAGACCTCGGCCGCCCCGGTGGTCGAGAAGCCCAAGCGCCACACCAAGCCGCAGCTCTCGCGCAACGGCGCCGAGGAGTACCGGCGCGTGCTGGCCGGTGCGGGGCGCGCGGACGGCCTGGAGGTCGCCGACGTGATCCACGCGGTCACCTCCGCGGCGGGGCTGGACGGCGAGGCGGTGCGCGACGTGCGCGTCCTGGAGCGCTTCACGCTGTTCTCCGTGCCCGACAGCGAGGCCGACCGGATCGTCGCCGCGGTGGACGGCAGCGAGCTCGCCGGACGGCCGCTGCGGGTCGAGCTGGCGCGCAGCTAGACACAAAGGTGTTGCGGCTCTGCTCCGAAACTTCGGGGAAGGACCGCAACCCCGATGCCCCGAAAGCCGTTCGGGGTATGGTGAGGACCAGTCGATGACGTTGCTTCTGCGAGATACGGACACCGAACCGAAGGACCAGGCGGCCGCCGCCGCGCCCCCCGAGGCGCCGCAGGCCCCGCCCGAGGTCCGGACCTGTCCCACGTGCCAGGCCCCGCTCGAAGACGGCCAGGACTGGTGCCTGAACTGCGGTGAGGCCCAGCCCGGGCGCCGTCTCGCGCTGCCCGGCAAGCGGGCGACCGCGACGGTCCTCGCGCTGACCACCGTCCTGGTCGGCGGCGCCGTCGCCGCGTCCTACGCCGCGCTGCAGGACGGCTCGCAGACGCCGGCCGCCACGCCGACGCAGATC
>JAOPZD010000269.1 GCA_025964295.1 Conexibacter sp. | reverse complement strand
AACGGCCCCGCCCCGCGCCGCCGCGACGGCCGAGCCACACCGCGGCCGGCGGCGCCGCCCCTGGCGTTCTCGCCGTCATTGCCGACGCACGGCGCGCCACAGAACCACTGACGCCCCGCGCTGGGCGCCACCGACGCCCGCCCGACCGCCCAGCTGCCTCACCCCCCGCGCGCCGCGCACTTCACCGTGCGCCGCGTCGTCGACGGCGCATCCCCGCCCGCGCGCGGCTTCAGCGTCGCCGTCAGCGTCGCCTTCACCGACCCGTGCGCGCGCCGCAGCGCCGCCGCGCCCGCCTTGGTCAGCGTCACCGTCACCTTCCGCGTCCCCGCCCGCAGGCCGGAGGCAGCGCCCGTCGCCCAGGTCGTCTTGCCGTGCTTGATCGTCACCCGCACGCTGCCCGCCGTGGCAACGCGCAGCGTGATGGCGACCTTGTTGTGGCGGAAGGCCAGGGCACCGGTGGTGACGCGAATTCCCGGTTCGATCGCGTCGTCCCCGTGGTTGGCGCCCTGGCCTCCACCTGCCGATGGCTGGGAGTCGCCACCGGCCGAGGACGGCGGCTTGACGCCACCGCCCCCACCGGCGGACGGCGGGTTCTGGCTCCCTCCGCCGCCAGGTTGACCCGGCGCGGGCGAGCCGACGCCGCCGCCACCGCCGCCGGCGGGCGGACCGGTGACGGTCACCGCCTTGGCGGTGGCCGGCGAGGTCTCGTGACCGTCGTCGACGTAGCGCAGCCGGACCGTCACGGTCCCGCCGCCGGGGTAGGTGTGCGACGGCGCGGCGCCGAAGCTCTCGAAGGAGCCGTCGCCGTCGAGGTCCCACTCGTAGCGCACGACCGAGCCGTCCGGATCGACGAAGCCCGTCGGCGTGAAGGTCACCGCCTGGCCGGCGGCCGGCGCGCTCGGCGCCCAGGTGAAGTCCGGCGTCGCGAACTGGTCTCCGGCCACGTGCACGCTGCCGGTCATCGACGGGTGGATCTGGCAGTGGAAGGCGAACGTCCCCGGGCGCGTGAACGTGAACTGCCCGGTCGTGCCGCTGCCCTGCGTCGCGAAGTCGCCGCTGGTCCAGACCAGCGGATGCGACGCGAACGCGCCGCTGAACGTCACCGTGTCCCCCACGCCCGCCTCGACCTGGGCGGGCGAGTACGGCGCGGGCAGCGCGCCGGTCGGGAACGACACCGGATGGTCGGCGGCCCAGGCCGGACCGGGCGCGCCGGCGGCCGCCAGCGCCATCCCCAGCGCCGTCGCCGCGCACGTCGCGCCGCTTCTCCACCAACGTCTCCCCATGCCCGCCCAGACACCACCCGGGCGGGAACCTTCCCAGCCGCCCTACAGGATCTTGCGGATCCCGCCGATCGCCGCCGCGTTGCCCTTGGCCAGCACCGGCGCGAGCTTGCCGACGGCCGCCGCGCCGGGCAGTCCCCGGGGCGCGATCGCCATCGTCCACGTCAGCCGCGTGCCACCGCCGGCGGACGGCTCGAGCAGGAAGTCCTCAGCCAGCCCGTCGAGCAGGCGGCGCGTCTGCCGGGTCACCCGGAAGGTCGCGCGGCGGCCCTCCTCCCAGCGGTAGAACTCCTCCTCGATCGTGTTGACCTTGAACATCCGCAGGCGCCGGATCGCTCCGGTGCTCTGCGGACGCGGGGTCACCCACGTCAGCTGGTCGATGATCGGCGCCCACGACCACATCGCGTCGCTGCCCAGCGCTTCCCACACCTGCGCGGGGCTCGCGTCGAGCTCCACCGTGGCGGGGACGACGATCGGCGCCTCCTCGAAGAAGCGATCGTCGATGGGCGGCAACGTGTAGGTCATGGACGCCGACCGTATCGCCTAGTTGAGGCGCTCGACGATGAGCGCCTCGCCCTGACCCTGGGCGACGCACATGGTCTCGAGGCCGATCGTCTTGTCGAGCGTCTCGAGGTCGTTGAGCAGCGTCGTCATGATCCGCACGCCGGTCATGCCGAACGGGTGGCCCAGCGCGATCGCGCCGCCGTGCGGGTTGAGCGTGTCGAGGTCGAGTCCGACCTCCGACGCGATCGGCAGCACCTGCGCCGCGAACGCCTCGTTGAGCTCGGTGATGTCGATGTCCGACGCGCTCATGTTGGCCCGCTCCAGCGCCTTCTTGATCGCGCCGATCGGGGCGACGCCCATGTACTCGGGCTCGTTGCCCCACGTGGCGGCCGTGATGATCCGCGCGCGCGGCTTGAGGCCCAGCTCGGCGGCCTTCTCGGCGGACATGATCAGCGCGGCGGCCGCGCCGTCGTTGAGCGGGCACGAGTTGCCGGCCGTGACGGTGCCACCCGGCTTGAACGCGGGCTCCAGCGTCGCGAGCTTCTCGTACGTGGAGGACGCGCGGGGGCCGTCGTCCTTGGAGACCACGGTGCCGTCGGCGAGCGTCACCGGGACGATCTCGCGGTCGAACACGCCGGCCTCCTGGGCCGCGACCGCGCGCTCCTGCGAGCGCTGGGCGTAGCGGTCCTGGTCCTCGCGCGAGACGCCGTAGCGCTCGGCCACGTTCTCGGCGGTGAGGCCCATCGCGATGTAGGCGTTGGGCTGGCCGTCGTTGCCCTGGAGGTTCTCGTTCTGATCCTCCGGGTGCGCGGCCTCCTGCGCGGCGTTGTAGCGCGAGACGAACTCGACGCCGCCGGCGATGTAGACGTCGCCCTGGCCCGCGACGACCGCGTTGGCGGCGTTGCGGATGGCGTCGAGGCCGGACGCGCAGTAGCGCGAGACGGTCGAGCCGTTCGTGCTCTGGCCCAGCTTGTCGGACAGGAGCACGGCGATGCGGGCCACGTTGTTGGCCTGCAGGCCCTGCGGCAGGCCGCAGCCCGCGATGAGCTCCTCGACGGTCGAAGGATCGACGCCGGGGTTGCGCTCCAGGAGCTGGTCCACCACGAACGCGAGGGTCTCGTCGGGGCGCAGCGAGGCGAGCGAGCCCTTGAAGGCTCGACCGACGGGCGTCCGGACGGCGTCGACGATGACGGCTTCGGGCATTGAATGGGTCCTCTCGGAGATGAAGCCCGGCGGTCGCACACCACGGGCAGGTTTATCCCCCGGCGGTCGCACACCACGGGGCCTACAACATGCAGTTTAGGCGATAGCCCGATCGGGCTATCGCCGACTGCGCGCGGCATGTTACTTCTTCAGCGCCGCGAGGATCTCCGCCGCCGCGCGCTGGCCGCTCTCGACCGCGCCGTTGAGGTAGCCCTGGAAGTCCTGGGAGGTGTGCTCGCCCGCGAAGTGGCAGGTGCCCGACGCCTCGGCCTCGGCTCCCGAGAACCGCGTGTACTGGCCGACCTTGAAGTAGGAGTACGAGCCCTTCGTCCACGGGTACGTGGGCCAGGAGTCGACGGTCGCATGCCCGTCCCAGGCCGCCGTGATCCCTGGCATCACCGGCTCGATCTGGCGCAGGAAGCGCTTGGCGAGGTCCTGCGGCGTGGCGGTGGCGAACGTCGTGCCGATGGTGCCGCCGGTGTAGTCCACCAGGATCCCCGAGGTGCCGGCCTGCGCGCGGCTGACCTCCCAGGTGGACTGGTAGCCGGTGTCTGCGTAGCTGTCGCCGGTGAAGCCGAGCGTTCGCCAGTGGCGGCGCGAGAACCCCACGTTGAGCTTGGAGTTGGTGCCCATGCCCAGCTCGCGGATGGCCCACGTCTTCTGCTGGCCGAAGGCCGCCTTGGAGAAGTCGACGCCGCGCAGCATCGAGAAGGGCAGCGCCAGGATCGTGCGATCGGCGATCACCGAGGTGGTCGTGGCCCCGCGCTGGACGCGCAGCGTGTGCGTCCCGTCGGCGTTGCGGCTGATGCCGACCAGCTGGGAGCCGAGCTGCAGCGCCGAGCCGACCTTGGCGACCAGCCGCGTCACGACCTGGTCGTTGCCGCCGCGGACGTGGAGCTTCTCGTTGGACGGTCCGAAGATCCGCAGGTTGCCCTGCCCGGAGTAGCCGAGCAGGTAGAGCATGTTCAGCGCGCTCTGGCCGGAGGTCTCGGCGCCGTACTCGATGTTGTAGGCCACGTCGAGGAGCTGGGCGAGCTTGGCGCTGCGCCCGCCGGGCACGTAGGCCGCCAGCCAGTCGGCGATGCTCATCGCGTCCAGCTCGCGCCCACGCGCGGTCGACGCGTGGTAGGTCGTCGGGTACGACGCGGCCGAGACGTCGGCGTGGATCTGCTGCCAGACCGCCTTGAGGTCGGCGGTGGCGTCGTCCCAGGTGTAGGGGGCGCCGTCGAAGTAGGTGATCGGCTCGGTCCCGTTCTGCTCGGCCTGCACGAGGTTGTCCAGGTCGAGCCCGAGCTCCTGGACCAGCTGCTTGAGCTCGATGTGGCCGGTGTCGATGAGCTCGCCGCCGTGCTCGGCGATCTGCCCGTCGGCGAAGGCGCCGCGGATCGTCCAGCAGCGACCGCCGGCGCGATCGGCGGCGTCCAGCAGCTGCGGCTGGAGCCCCGCCTGCTGGAGCCGGTAGGTGGCGATCAGGCCGGCGAGGCCGGCGCCCACGACGACGACGCGCGGCTGCTGGGAGGCCGCCAGCGCCGATCTGACCGGCAGGCCGGAGGCCAGGACGCCGGCCGCGACCGCCCCCGAGCGGCCGAGGAACGCCCGGCGGGTGCTCCCCTCGTCGTCGGCGTTGAGGGCAGCGCGCGCAGCGGCGCGCTGGAGCCCATCGAGCAGCGGGGTCCGAGCCATGGTCCACCGTAGATCCGGTGCGTTGCGCCGTGCCGGCCAAGCTCGCGGGGCTCCGTGCGCCGCGCCGTCCTGCCGGGCCGCCCGCTAGCGGAACTCGTCCCAGTAGGCCCGCGCGACCATGCGCCGCGTGAAGACCGTGCAGTGCGGCGGCAGCGCGTCGTGGCGCGCCCAGCGGACCGTCGCGATCTCGGCGACGGATGGCGTCACCTCGGCGCCCGGCGCCACCTCGACGGCGAAGACGAACAGCCGCTCGCGCTTGTGGTCGAAGCGCGACGGCAGCTCCGCGATCGCGGTCACCGCGGTCGGGACCACGCCGAGCTCCTCCTCCAGCTCGCGGCGCAAGGCCACCGCGACCTCCTCGCCCGGCCGCACGAACCCGCCGGGGATGTCCCACTGGTCGCGCCGCGCGTAGGTGTGGCGGACGAGCAGGACCTCCTCCCCGCACCGCACCACCGCCTTCATCCCGCGCGTGTGCGGCCGCGTGACGAACCACCACGGGCGCAGCACGAGGTACCCGGCGCGGTAGGCGGCGCGCAGCATCCGCGGCGAGACCCGGCGGCGCAGCTGCGCCTCGACGGCCTCGACGACGCGTGGGGTCAGGGACTCGCGCTCGCTCATGGTCGGTCGCCGGCGCCCGCTCGGGCCTAGGCCAGCGTCTTGCCCAGCAGCGCGGCGTGGGCCGCGACGTCCCGGGCGTAGTCCGCGAAGGTCGAGGCGAACATGGCCTGCGGGCCGTCGCAGAGGGCGTGCTCGGGGTCCTGGTGGACCTCGACGATGATGCCGTCGGCACCGACCGCGGCGGCCGCGCGCGACAGCGGCGCCACGAGGCGGCGATCGCCCGCCGCGTGGGACGGGTCGACGATGACCGGCAGGTGCGTGTGGAGCTTGAGCCACGGGACCGCGCCGAGGTCGAGCGTGAAGCGCGTCGCGGTCTCGAACGTCCGGATGCCGCGCTCGCAGAGCATCACCGACTCGTTGCCCTCCTTGAGCACGTAGTCGGCGGCCATCAGCAGCTCGTCCAAGGACGATGACAACCCGCGCTTGAGCAGGACCGGCTTGCCGAGCTTGCCCGCGACCTCGAGCAGGGCGTAGTTCTGCATGTTGCGCGCGCCGATCTGGACGACGTCGGCGTGCTCGGCGATCGCGTCGGCGTGCGCGCTGTCGAGCAGCTCGGTGACCACCGGCAGCCCGGTCTCCGCCCGCGCCTCGGCGAGGATCTCCAGCCCCGGGACCCCGAGGCCCTTGAAGGCGAACGGCGAGGTCCGCGGCTTGAACGCGCCGCCGCGCAGCATCGCGGCGCCGCCGTCGCGCACGGCGCGCGCGACCTCGAGCGTCTGCTCGCGCGTCTCGACCGTGCAGGGCCCGGCGATCAAGGTGAAGGTCTTGCCCCCGCCCACCGACCGGCCGGCGACCGTGACCGTCGTCGGCTCGTGGTCGCTGAGCTCCGAGGACGCCAGCTTGTAGGGGCGCGAGATCGGGACGACGCGGTCGACGCCGCCCATCCCCTCCAGCCCGAGCTCCGCGACGCCCTCGGGATCCCCGATCGCGCCGATCGCCGTCGTCAGCTCGCCGGGCATCACCCGGACGTGCACGCCGGTGGTCGCCAGCCGCTCGACGACGGCGTCGATCTGCGGCTGCGTGGCCTGGGGGGTCATCACGATCATCATGGGCAGAGCAGATGGTAGAGGCGAGCCCGCTGCGGATTCCCCCCGTCCCTGCTCGGCGGCGGGCCGGATTGTGCGCCGCCGCCGCGCCGGTCATCCTGCCAGCAGTGTCCTGGCGCTTCGCCCAGCTGCCCCTCACCGCCACGCCGTGGAAGGACCTCGCCTACGTCACGACCGGCCTGGCCTCGGGGATCGCCGCGTTCACCTTCTTCTTCGTCGGCCCGTTCCTGTCGGTGCTGTTGATCATCACCTTGATCGGGATCCCCAAGCTCTACGGCGATCTGTGGGTCCTGCGCTGGTGGGGCAACCTCGAGCGCCTGCGGGCGACGACGCTCGCCGGCATCACCATCCCGCCCTCGCGCCGCGAGTGGCGCGGCGAGGGCTTCCTCAAGCGCCTCGGCGCCGCGCTGGCCGACCCGATGACCTGGCGCGAGCTCGTGTGGTCGCTGCTGATGTTCGGGGTCGGCATGGGCTCGTTCATCGTGGGCGTCACCGCGGTCGGGATCGGCCTCGGCTTCCTGACGCTGCCGCTGTGGGCGTGGTCGCTGCCCGACGGCGTGCAGGTCGGCGTGACGACGATCCGCGGGACCGGCTGGATGATTCTGTTCGCGGTGCTCGCCGGGCCGCCGACGATCGTGCTCGCCGCCTGGGTCCTGCGCGGCAGCGCCTGGGTCCAGGCCAAGCTCGGGCAGGTGCTGCTGCAGGGCGCCGAGCAGGAGCGGATCACCGAGCTGGAGGTGTCGCGGGCCGGCGCGGTCGACGCGGCGGCGGTCGAGCTGCGGCGCATCGAGCGCGACCTGCACGACGGCGCGCAGGCGCGGCTCGTCGCGCTGGCGATGGAGATCGGGATGGCCCGCGAGCAGATCGAGCGCGACCCGCAGGCCGCGGCGGCGCTGCTGGCCGGCGCGCACGAGGACGCCAAGTCCGCGCTGTCGGAGCTGCGCGACCTCGCGCGCGGGATCCACCCGGCGATCCTCACCGATCGCGGCCTCGACGCCGCGGTCAGCGCGCTGGCCGCCCGCTGCCCGGTGCCGTGCACGGTCGCCATCGACCTGCCGCGCCTGCCGGCCGCGATCGAGTCGGCGGCGTACTTCACGCTCGCCGAGGCGCTGACCAACGTCGCCAAGCACAGCGGGGCGGCGCGCTGCGAGATCACCGGCGCGCTGGCGGGCGGCTGGCTGGCCGTCGAGGTGCGCGACGACGGGCGCGGCGGCGTGGACGAGTCGCGCGGGACCGGCGTGCACGGGCTGCGCGGCCGGATCGAGGCGCTCGACGGGCGGCTGCTGCTGGTCAGCCCGGAGGGCGCGGGAACGGTGCTGCGCGCGGAGCTGCCATGCGAATCGTGATCGCCGAGGACCTCGTCCTGCTCCGCGACGGGCTGGTGCGGCTGCTGACCGCGCACGGCCACGAGGTCGTCGCCGCGGTCGGCGACGGGCCGGCGCTGGTGGCGGCGATCGACGAGCACCGCCCCGACATCGCGATCGTCGACGTCCGCCTCCCGCCCTCCCAGCGCGACGAGGGCCTGCGCGCGGCGCTGGAGGCGCGGCGCCTGGTGCCCGGCACGCCGGTGCTCGTCCTCTCGCAGTACGTCGAGGAGTCCTACGCCGCCGAGCTGCTCGCCGACGGCGCGGGCGCGGTCGGCTACCTGCTCAAGGACCGCGTCGCCGATCCGTCGGACTTCGTCGCCCAGGTCACCCGCGTGGCCGAGGGCGGAACCGCCATCGACCAGGAGGTGGTGAGCCAGTTGCTGGCCCGCCGGCGTGCCGACGACCCGCTGCAGGAGCTGACGCCGCGCGAGCGCGAGGTGCTCGAGCTGATGGCCCAGGGCCTGTCCAACGCCGCGATCGCCGGACGGCTCGTGGTGACCGACGGCGCGGTCGAGAAGCACGTGACCAACATCTTCGGAAAGCTCGGCGTGCACACCTCCGCAGGCGGCAATCTCCGCGTTCTTGCCGTGCTGGCATGGCTTCGTGCCGGAAACGGCACCGCGCAGTAACGCTTAGCGCTGATTACCGGTTTCCAGTCGGACCCCGGGTCCTTGACTTCCGGTTGTCCGCCTCCGTACAGTCAGGAACTCGATGGAACCTTGGTTTGACCACGTGTCGCCCAAGGGCAACTAGGACCACCAGCACGAGGCGTCGCACCCTCGGTCTGGGCCCCTGGTGCGGCCGCGGCCTCGTCGCGATCCACCAGCACGACGAGGCGGTGCTCGCCGGGACGCGGAAGCCGGCGAGCACTCTTAAGGGTCGGGGAAGGGCTGGACGGTGAGACCCGATGGCGTCTCGCGCATCCCCAGCTCGTAGGTGCCCCCGTAGGCCGTGCGCAACACGGTCGAGGTCTTGCCCTTTGGCACGACGACGGCCTCCAGCTCGGCCAGCGAGCAGTTCGCGACGTGGTGCTCGTGGCCGTCGGGGTCGGCGTAACGCCAGACGACGGTCTGATCGCGGCGGCTGTGGACGGTCAGCCGCAGGCGCGCCTCGCGGCCGGCCAGCGCGAGGTCGAGGTGCAGCGGGCCCTCGTTGACCTTCGGGCGTGCGGCGCCCCCGACCCGGATCCGCTCGCCGCGCAGCGAGATCACGCCGTTGGCGACCCACGGCGTCAGCACGGGGCCGATCCGGACGCGGCCCAGCGCGATGTCCAGCCAGGCGTCGGGATGGTCGTCGAACAGCGTGCCGTGCAGCCAGATCCAGCGCTCGGCGTGCTGGGCGCCCCAGTTGTGGCCCACCATGCCGGGCCAGTGGTCCAGCGCGACCGTCCGGTCGCCGAACGTGACGCGGCCGTCGACGGCGACGGCGGGGCGCGGGCTCTCCAGCTTGGTGCGCGGCAGCGGCGCCGAGTACATGAAGGACTTGGGCAGGTGGCGCAGCACCGGCTCGGTGCCGGTCCAGCGCAGGTCCCACCCGGCGGGCCCGGCGGCGCCGCGGACGCCGTCGGGGCCGAACGCGCTGTCGCCGACGCGCAGCCAGCCGTCGACCTCGGGCTCGGGCGCCGAGGCCTTGGAGGCCATCGGCGCCGGGAGGTCGGCGTCGAAGAGCGTCAGCCAGGAGGAGCCGACGGGCGGGCCGCCGGGGGCCTGCAGGACCGTGTGGCGCAGCCAGACCGAGCGCGGGCGCTCGGGGTCGACGGCGCGGACGTAGAAGGACTCATAGCCGCCGTGCTCCCCGAACGAGGGGAAGCGCGTCGTCAGTCCTGCGCGTGTCGCAGGCCCAGCCACAGCCAGAGCGGGTAGGTGGCGAACAGGGCGGCGCTGACCGCGTGCGTCGGCGTCCCGGCGGCGTCAGGGTCGAGCCTGAAGACCCCGGAGTTGAGCATCCAGTCGCGGCCGCTGCGCGCGCGGCACAGGCGCCAGATCGGGCGCGTCCAGGGGCGGTCGAGGTAGAGCGAGATGCTCGTGACCAGGAAGACGCCGAGCGTCGCGGCGGCCAGCCTGCCGCGCTGCTCGGGCGGCGTGGCGCGCGCGAGCACGCGGCCGTTGGCGTACAACCAGGGTGGGTCGATCAGGAAGGACATCGTCTTGGTGGCTCCTCGCGGGCCGTCGTTGCGCAGCCTCTCACGCCAGCAGCCGGTCGGCCAGCCGGGTCGCGAGGGCCATGATGGTCAGCTGGGGGTTGACGCCCAGCGCGGTCGGGACCGCGCTGCCGTCGCACACGTGCAGGCCGCGGGTGCCGTGGACGGCGCCGTCGGGGTCGGTGACGCCGTCGGCCGGGCGCGCGGCCATGCGCGCGGTGCCGAGCGGGTGGAAGGCCATCAACTTGAGGTCCCGCGCGGTTGTGGCGTGGTCGCGCAGCGGCGTGAGGTCGCCGTCGCGCAGCTCGGGGACGGCCGCGACCGGCAGGATCACGCGCCGCGCGCCGGCGGCGAAGAGCAGCTCGGCGAGGCGCTCGACCCCGCGCGCGACGGTCGCCGTGTCGTGGGCGTTGAGGTCGTAGCGGACGAGCGGGCGGCCGGCGCGGCGGGCGATCGCGCCGGTCGGGATGTGGCCGCGCGAGGTGTCGCGGATCATCAGGCCGAACTGCGCGACGTGGCGGTAGTCGAGCATCAGCTCGCGGTGGGCGGGGCCCGAGAACGGGACCGCCATCGCCAGGTAGTCGGGCGGGCCCGCGATGCCCTCGAGCATCAGGCCCTCGCCGGCGAACTCGTCGATCCCGTAGGACTGCGGGACGCCGTGGGCCATGTCGACGACCTCGTCCATGATGGCCCAGGCGGCGGTCGCGGGATGGATCGAGAGGTTGCGACCGAGCCACGGGTTGGTGACGCCGCTGGCGGCGAGGAGCAGCGGGGTGTGGAGGGTCCCGGCGGCGAGGACGACCTCGGGGGCGTCGACGGTGACGCGGCCGCCGCCGCGGGTGATCGCGGTCACGCCGGTGACGGCGCGGGTGGACGGGTCGAGCTCGATCCTGCGCGCGCGCGTGCACGTGTAGGTGACGGCGCCCGCGGCGTGGGCGTCCTTCATGTAGGCGTCGCCCGCGTGCTGCTTGGCGCCGGTCGGGCAGCCGAACGCGCAGACGCCGGAGCCGACGCACCCGCGCGCGTTGCGATCGAGGAAGTGCCCCGACCAGCCGAGCCGCTCGGCGCCGCGCCGGGCGATCCTGGCGTTGGCGCCGGCGAGGGCCTCCGGCACGCGCGCGACGCCGATGGCCTGCTCGACGCGTGCGTAGTGGTCGTCGAGGGTGCCGGGGCCGAGCGCGTCGAGGCCCAGCTCGGCGACCCAGCGCTCCTGGATCGCGCGCGGGACCCGGAAGCAGGTGCCCGAGTTGACCAGCGTCGTGCCGCCCAGCGCGCGACCCGTGGGCAGCATGATCGTCGGCGTGCCGAGCGTCGCGCTCTGGCCGGCGTCGCGGTAGAGCAGCGCGGTCATGTCGCGCGGGCGCGCGGTGAGCTGGTCGGTCGTGAAGGCGGCGCCGTCCTCGAGGACCACGACGCGCCGGCCGGCCGCGGCGAGCGCCTGGGCGACGGGCGCACCACCGGCGCCCGAGCCGATGACGCAG
>JAOPZD010000652.1 GCA_025964295.1 Conexibacter sp. | reverse complement strand
GTGCCGCCCGCCAGGGCCACGCCGACGCCGGCCACCGCGGCACGGCGGGAGATCCGCACCCGGCGATTGCCCGCCGTCGCCGACCGCCGCGCGGCGTGGCGGCGGACCGCCGTCATGAGCGCGTCATGGGTCTCGGGCAGCAGCGGCTCGTGCTCGCTGGCGGTCATCGTGGGGCTCCTTCCAGGGTGGTGCGCATCCGGGCCAGCCCGCGGCTGACGCGCTGGCGCACGGTGGCTTCTTCGACGCCGAGGCGCTGCGCGAGCGCGGCGTACGGCTGTTCTTCCAAGACATAGGCCTTGACGGCCTCCCGCTGCGTCTCCGGCAGCGCCTGCAGCGCGCGGTCCAGCAGCGGCGCGGCGGCCTCGGCGTCCAGCAGCGCCTCCAAGCGCTCCAGCGACGCCTCGCCCAGGCTGGTGGTGCTCACGCCGAGCCGCCGCCGGGCGCGGCTCTCGGCCTGACCCCGGCGCCAGCTCGTCAGCAGCAGGTTGCGGGCGATGCCCAGCAGCCAGCCGGCGGCCGGCGCGCCGGTGTCGCGGAAGCGCCCGGCCGCCACGAACGCCGCGGCGAAGGTCTCGGCCGTGAGGTCGGCGGCCAGCTCCGCGTCGCGGCTCTGGCGCACGAGGAACGTCGCGACGACCGGCTCGTAGCGGCGGTAGAGCTCGGCGAACGCCTCGGGGTCGCGCCGGGCGGCCGCGAGGAGCTCACCATCCGCTCGCGCTGTCCATGAGGTGGGCATGCACTCTTGTACTCGCGCCACGCGCCGGGGTGTGACACCCGGGGCTCGCCGCCGGTCAGTGGCGCAGCGCGCGCTCGCGCTCGAAGCGGGCGACCGCGATGTGGCAGAGCTCGTCGACCAGCTCCGGGTAGGGCAGGCCGGACTTCTCCCAGAGGACGCCGTAGACGGAGGTCGGGGTCTGGCCCGGCAACGTGTTGAGCTCGTTGAGCAGCACGGTCTCGCCGTCGACGAAGAAGTCGGCGCGGGCCAGGCCGGAGCAGCCGGCGGCGGCGAAGGCGCGGGCCGCGGTGGTGCGCAGGAGCTCGCGGGCGGCCGGCGAGATGCGGGCCGGGAACTCGAGGCGCATGCCGCCCTCGGTGTACTTGGCCTCGTAGTCGTACCAGCCGTCGCGCAGCAGGACGATCTCGCCGGGCTGTGACACGCGGGCGTCGTGGGTGTCGCCCAGCACGGAGGACTCGATCTCCAGGCCGGTCGCGCTCGCCTCGACGATCACGCGGTCGTCGTGGGAGAACGCCTCGTCCAGCGCGGCGTCGATGTCGGCCGCCTGCGCGACGCGGACGATGCCCACCGACGAGCCCAGCCGCGCCGGCTTGACCCATAGCGGGAAGCCGAGGTGCTCCAGCGACGGGCGCTCGCGGCCCGCCTCGACCAGCGCGTAGCCGACCTGCGGGATCCCGGCCTGCGCCATCAGCTCCTTGAACACCACCTTGTCCATGCACACCGCGCTGGCCATCACGCCGGACCCGACGTAGGGGACGTCGAGCAGCTCGAGCAGCCCCTGGACCGTCCCGTCCTCGCCGAACGGCCCGTGCAGGACCGGAAACACCACGTCGGCCTCGAGCAGGCCGCGGCCGGGATGCAGCGCGAGCTCCTCGCCGTCGTGCCACCACGTGCCGTCGCGCGCCAGCTCGACCGCCACGACGTCGTGGCCGGCGTCGCGCAGGCCCTGGCCGACCGTCGCCGCCGACACCAGCGAGACCTCGTGCTCGGACGACCGGCCGCCGCCGAGGACCGCGACCCTCACGGCGCGGTCACCGTGTTCCCCGGCGCGGTCGTCGAGCCGGGGGTCGTCGAGGTCGGCACGAAGTTGCCGTAGGTGATGGTCACGGTGGAGCCCTTCTTCGCCTTCCCGGTCGCGGGAGCCTGGCTGATGACGTGGAGGTCCTGCGAGCGGTCGCTCGTGTCCTGCGGCACCGCGGTGACCTTGAACCCGGCCTGCTTGAGCGTGCTCGTCGCCGCCAGCCGTCCCTGGCCCGTGACGTCGGGGACGTCGACGTCGGGCAGCGCCTTGCCGACCGTCAGCGTCACCGTCGCGCCCTTGGGCAGCGTGCCGCCCGTCGGGCTCTGGGCGAGCACCTTGCCGACCTTGGTCTGGTCCGCGGTCTCCTGCTCCTTGGTGGACGCCTTGAAGCCCTGCGCCTCCAGCGTCGAGCGCGCCTCGTCCTCGGTCAGGTCGGTCACCTTGGGGACCGCGACGCGCTCCTTGCCCGTCGAGACGACGAGCACCACCTTCGTGCCCTTGTCGAGCTCGGTGCCGACATCCGGCCGCGTGCCGATCACGTGGTTCTCGGTGATCGTGTCGCTGGCCGCCTGCTCCTCGGTGACGTCGAACCCGAGGTCGGTCAGCTGCTTCTTCGCCGCGCTGCGCGCCGCGCCCTGCAGCTCCGGCACGCGCGCCGTGCCCGGCCCGGCGCTGACCGTGAGCGTCACGACCGACCCCTTCGGCACGCGCGAGCCGCCGCCCGGGTCCTGGCCGGTGACCGTGCCCTTGGGCTGCGTGTCGGACTCCTTGAGCGTCACGTCGGTGGACAGCCCCAGGCGCTTGAGCTTGAGCTCGGACTCGGCCTGCGGCCCGCCGACGACGTTGGGGACGTTGATCTTGTCCTTGCCGGTCAGCAGCAGCCCGGCGACGATCGCGCCCGCCACGACCAACCCCACCAGCAAGGCGACCCACCAGCGGCTCGGGCCGTCGCCGTCGTCCTCGGCGAGCACCCCTGGCGGGGGCTCGGGCGGGCCGTAGTAGCGCTGCTCGACCTGCCCGACCTCCTGGTAGGCGCCGGGCGGCGGGATCGGGACCATCGGGCCGGTGGCCTGCAGGACGCTCGTCGCGTCGGCGTCGCCGGCGCCGGCGTGCTCCAGCGCGGCGATGAACTCGTCGGCGTCGGCGAAGCGCCGCGCCGGGTCCTTCTCCAGCGCGCGCAGGACGACGGCCTCCAGCGCCGGCGGCACCGCCGGGTTGAGGTGCGACGGCGGCACGGGTGCCTCGCCCACCTGCTTGAGCGCGATCGTCACGGCGCTCTCGCCCTCGAACGGCACGCGGCCGGTGAGCATCTCGTAGAGGATGATCCCGATCGAGTAGAGGTCCGACGGCGCGCTGACCGCGTGGCCCTGGGCCTGCTCGGGCGACAGGTACTGCGCGGTGCCCATGATCGAGCCGGTCTGCGTCATGTCCGACGCGCCCGCCTTGGCGATCCCGAAGTCGGTGACCTTGGCGCGCCCCTCGTTGTCGATGATGACGTTGTGGGGCTTGAGGTCGCGGTGGATGATCCCGCGCTTGTGCGCGAACCGCGCGGCGCGCAGGATCTGGATCGTCAGGTCGATCGCGCGCGGCGCCGCCAGCGGCGCCTCCTCCTGGACGAGCTTCTTCAGCGTGCGTCCCTCGAGGTACTCCATCGCGATGTAGTACGTGTCGTCCCACGCGCCGCGGTCGTAGACGGCGACGACGTGCGGGTGCTGGAGGCCCGCGGCGCTGGACGCCTCGCGGCGGAAGCGCTCGACGAACTCCTCGTCCTGGGCGAAGCGCCGGTGCAGGAGCTTGATCGCGACCTTGCGCCCGAGCTGGAGGTCCTCGGCGCAGACGACGTCCGCCATCCCGCCGGAGCCGACGCGATGCAGGACGCGGTAGCGCCCGTCGATGATCGTGGAGGTGTCGGGCAGGTCCGTCACTTGAGCAGCTCTTGCATGATGTCGCGGGCGATCGGCGCGGCGAAGTCGCCGCCGAAGCCGGTCACGGCCTTGACCGTCACCGCGACGGCGATCCGGGGGTTGTCGGCCGGCGCGAAGCCGATGAACCAGACGTCGTTGATCTTGGCCCCGAACTCGGTCTCGGCCGTGCCGGTCTTCCCCGCGACCTGGATGCCCGGGATCTGGGCCTTCGTGCCGGTGCCGCTCTGCACCACGCCCACCATCATGTCGGTCACGGCGGCGGCCGTCGACGACTTCATGACCTCGGACTGCACGGAGGGCTGGATGGTGTCGACCGTGCGGCCGTCGCGATCGACCACGCGGCTCGCCAGGCGGGGCTTCATCAGCTTGCCGCCGTTGGCCACCGCGGCGGCGACTTGGGCCATCTGCAGCGGCGTGGCCTGCAGCCCGCCCTGGCCGATCGCCATGCGCCCGACGTCCACGAAGCGCGACGTCGGCGAGACCGCGCGGCCCGGCGGGGTCGGCGCCACGACCGAGGCCGACATGGTGTCCTTGGGGTAGTCCAGCTGGGGCTTCTTGTCGAACCCGAAGCGCTCCATGTACTCCTTCATGGTGGACTTGCCCAGCTTCTCGCCGACGTTGGCGAACGCGGTGTTGACCGACTTGGCCAGCGCCGTCTTGAGGTCGATCTGCCCGAAGCTGTCGTTGAAGTCGTTGGCCAGCGCGACGCCGGAGAACTTCTGGCCGCTGTCGCCGTTGACCGAGGAGGTCGGCGAGAACCGCCCCGTGTCGAGCGCCGCCGTCGCGGTGACGACCTTGAACGTCGAGCCCGGCGCGGCGCCGAACTGCACGGCGCGGTTGACCAGCGGCGTGTTCTTGTTGTCCTTGTTGGCCGCGTTGAACGCGCCCCGGCGGGCGATCGTGTTGGGGTCGTAGGTCGGGGTCGAGGCCATCACCTTGATCGCACCCGTGCGCGGGTCCAGCGCGACGGCCGCGCCGCTCTGGCCGACCCGCGCGATCTCGTCGAGCGCGAGCTGCTGGGCCCGCGGGACCAGCGAGGTCCGCAGGTCGTCGCCCTCGCGCGCCTTGCCGACCAGCTGCTCGAAGGTGGTGGTGATCGCGTTCTTGACGCCGGTCAGGTCGTCGTTGTAATAGCGCTCGAGGCCGGTCTGCCCGATCGAGCTGTAGGAGTAGCCCGCCGGATGCCCGAAGCGCTTGCCCTGCGGGTAGCTGCGGTGGTAGACGCCCTCGGCGTCGCGCGTGGAGCGCGCGACCGCCGAGCCGTCGGCCGCGAAGATCGTGCCGCGCCGGATCTTCTGCTCGCGGATCAGCGCGCGGTTGTTGTGCGTGTCCTTGTCGAGCTGGTCGGCGCGCAGGACCGTCCACCAGGACGTGGAGACCAGCAGCGCGCCGAACATCAGCAGCGCGACGACGAACAGGCGGCTGATCGGCTTGTTCACGTCGGCAGCTCCGCCTCGCGCCGCGCGCGGTCGGAGACCAGCAGCAGCAGCGCGAGCAGGACGAAGTTGGCCAGCACCGACGAGCCGCCGTAGGAGACGAACGGCAGCGTGACGCCGGTCAGCGGGATCAGCTTGGTGACGCCGCCGACGATGACGAAGACCTGCAGCGCGAAGACCGACGTCAGCCCGGTGGCCAGGAGCTTGGAGAACGAGTCGCGCGCGAGCATCGCGATCTTGAACCCGCGCTGGACGACGAGCAGGTACACGCACAGCAGCCCGCCGGCGCCGACGAGGCCGAGCTCGTTGACGATCACCGCGTAGATGAAGTCGGTGTGCGGGGCGGGCAGCAGCGAGCAGTTGACCGTCGAGCTGGCGAGCGTCGGGCAGTTCGGGTCGCCCGACAGGCGCAGCACCGCCTGGCCGAAGCCCTGCCCGAGCACGCCGCCGTCGGCCTGCGCCCAGAGGCCCTGGGCCAGCTGGTAGCTGCCACCCGAGACGCGGTTGAGCAGCGCGGGGTCGAACGGGTGCTGCCACGCGTCGATGCGGTCGGCGATGTGGCCGATGTGCCCCGCGACGAGGTAGGCGCCGAGGCTGAAGATCCCGACCCCGACGACGACGAACGACAGCCGGTCGGTCGCGACGTAGACCATCGCCAGGAACGCGCCGAAGAACATCACCGACGAGCCGATGTCGCGGATGTAGAACAGCAGCAGCATCGACGTGCCCCAGATGACGAGCATCGGGCCGAAGTGCTTCAGCGGCGGGATCGTGACGCCCAGGACCCGGCGCCCGGCGGTCACCAGCAGCTGGCGCGTGTCGCGCAGGTAGGACGCCAGGAAGACGACGATCGCGATCTTGGCGAACTCCGCCGGCTGCACGCTCAGCGAGCCGATCTGGATCGACAGGTACGCGCCGTTGACCGGCGGGAAGGCGCGCGGGAGCAGCAGCAGCATGATGCCGCCGATGGCGATCAGGTAGCGGTAGCGCTCGAGCTTGCGGTAGTCGCGCAGCAGGACGATCGTGGCCGTGAACAGCCCCAGGCCGATGACGAACCACTGCGCCTGCAGGCGCGCGAGGCCGTCGTCGATCCGGTAGATCTCGACCAGGCCGAAGCTCGCCAGCAGCGCCGCGAGCGGGAACAGGTAGGGGTCGGCGTTGGGCAGCGTGAGCCGCAGCACCACGTGCGCGGCGACGCAGAGCCCCAGGAAGATCGCGCCGTAGGTCAGCGAGACGTTGGAGACCTGGTTGGTCCCCGACAGCCCGCCGAGCAGGTCGTCGCGCGAGAGGAAGACCGCGGCGAACCCCGCCGACACCAGCAGCGCCGCCGGGATCAGGGCGAAGAGCTCGCGGTTGCGCGCACTCACGAGGCGGTTTGCCCGGCCAGGTCGCCGCGCTCGAGCTGGCGGATGAGGTCGACGGCGTCGTCGTGGGACCGCAGCTTGTGCTCGGTGACCGTGCGCCGGACCTGCGGCGACAGCTCCTGCGCCGGCACGCCGCTGGTGAACTCGGTGGTGAAGAGGTCGAGGCCCGGCAGCTCGTAGGGCAGGCCGGAGTACAGCGTCACGAACCCGTTGTCGTCGGTGCCGACGAAGTAGACGCTGCGGGTGGCGATCCAGCCGCCGCTGGCGATCAGGACAAGCAGGACCGCGAGCACCGCGAAGCCCTTGGCGAACGGCACCCAGCGCCGGTGCCGGCGCGGGGCGCGGCGGCCGGCGCCG
>JAOPZD010000626.1 GCA_025964295.1 Conexibacter sp. | reverse complement strand
GGGTGGCGCCGGCCGCGCGCAGGCGCCCGTCGGACGCCTCGGAGCGAGACAGGGCAGCGACGCCGTGGCCGTCGCGGCGAAGCGCGGCGATGGTGGCGAGCCCGATGTAGCCGCTGCCGCCGGTGATGAAGATGTTCATGATGGTGGTCCTTGCCGTGTCGGATGACGTCATAGGCATTGGGTCTGGCCGGTGGCCGACGCCTCCCGCCGCCTCGGTCCAGTGTCAGGTCACGGCCCGCCGATCTCCAATTCCGATCTGCTCGCCGGTGATGCCGTGCCGGCATCAGGCGGCGGGGATAGCATTCCGGCCCATCACCGATCTCGACCTCGTCAAGCTCCGGGGCTTCGTCGCCGTGGCCGAGCTTCTGCACTTCCGGCGCGCGGCGGAGGCGCTCCATCTCGCCCAGCCGGCGCTGACCCGGCAGGTCCAGGCGCTCGAGCGCCAGCTCGGCGCACGGCTGCTGGAGCGCGACCGGCGGTCGGTGACGCTCACGCCCGCCGGCCGGCAGCTGCTGGCCGACGCGGTCCCGCTGCTCGCCGCCGCCGAGGCGGCCAGCCGGCGCGTGCAGCGCGCCGCCCGCGGCAGCGCGACGATCGTCGTCGGCTTCCGCACCGGCGTCATCCCCACGGTGGCCGTGCGACGGTTCACGACCGATCATCCCGACGTGACGGTCGACGTCCAGCGGCTGGAATGGGACGAGCAGGAGCAGGCCATCCTCGGCGGCCGGGTCGACATCGCCTACGTCCGACGACCGATCGACGGGCGCGGGCTGCGGCTCACGCCGCTGTACACCGAGCGCCGTCTCGTGGCGCTGCGCTCCGACCATCCCCTCGCCGCACGGGCCGCGCTGACGATGGCCGAGATCGCCGACGAGCGCCACCTGCGCTACCTCGAGCCGCTCAGGGCGGGCGCCGCGCGCCCGACGATCCTGCGTGGCGTCGAGGAGAAGCTGGAGTACGTCGCGTCCGGGCACGGGATCATCGTGCTGCCGCTCTCGGCGACCCGGCACTACCGCCGGCCCGACGTCGTCTACGTGCCGGTGACCGACGCCGAGCCCGACGAGGTGCTGCTCGCCACCGAGGCATCCCGGCGCGCGCCCCTCCTCCAGGCGTTCACCGCCGCGGCCCGCGTTGCGGCGGCAGAAGACCGGGACGTCGCGACGATCGCCTGAACGGCGCCGGCGGGCGGGCCGTCAGGCCGCGGCCGTCCTGAGGGCGAGGACGAACACCGCGACGGCCGCGTCGGCGTCGCTCTCCGCACGGTCGGCGCGACGCTCAGCGGTCATGGTCCGGTTCTCCGGCGCTCGCGCGCTGGCGCAAGACGTCCTGGTTGTAGCGCGGACGGGCGCCGGTTCTTGCTTGGGCCGCGGCCGGGCCTCACCCTGTCGGGCATGCCCCTCGACCCCGAACGCCGGCGGCTCGTCGACGCGCCCGACGCGTGGCGGCGCTGGGGGCCGTACCTGAGCGAGCGCGCATGGGGGACGGTGCGCGAGGACTACAGCGCCCGTGGCACGGCCTGGACGTCGTTCCCGCACGACCACGCGCGCTCGCGGGCGTACCGGTGGAGCGAGGACGGCCTGGGCGGCATCTGCGACGCGGATCAGCGGCTCTGCCTCGCGTTCGCGTTCTGGAATGGTCAGGACCCGATCCTCAAGGAGCGGGCCTTCGGGCTGACCGGCGACGAGGGCAACCACGGCGAGGACGTCAAGGAGCTGTACTGGTACCTGGACTCGACGCCGAGCCACGCCTGGATGCGCTGGCGCTACGTCTACCCGCAGGCGGAGTTCCCCTACAGGTCGCTCGTGGGGCACGGGCGCGACCGCAGCGAGCCGGAGCTGGAGCTGATGGACACCGGCGTGCTGGACGGCGATCGCTACTGGGACGTGTCCGTCGAGTACGGCAAGGCCGCCGCCGATGACGTCTGCGTCAGCGTGCGCGTCCGCAACGCCGGCCCCGAGCCCGCGACGCTCCACCTCCTGCCGACGCTGTGGTTTCGCAACACGTGGTCGTGGGTCCCCGACGGGCCGCGGCCCGGGATCGTCGAGGATGGCGGCGCGCTGGTCGCTCGCGACACGGACGGCGCCACGATGACGCTGCGCGGCGGCGGCGCCCCTGAG
This sequence comes from Conexibacter sp., assembly GCA_025964295.1. Next base: position 7,467 of record JAOPZD010000626.1, on the reverse strand, counting down.
CCGCTCTTCTGCGACAACGACACCAACAACGCCCGGCTGTGGCCCGACAGCGCCCAGCCGACGCCGCCGTTCCCCAAGGACGGCATCAACGACCACGTGGTCGCCGCCGCCGCGACGGTCAACCCGGCACGCACCGGCACCAAGGCCGCGCTCTGGTACCAGCTCGACGTGCCGGCCGGGCAGACGGCCGAGGTGCGCCTGCGCCTGAGCCCGGAGCCGGGCGACCTCGGGCGCTCCTGGACCTCGACGCTCACCCGTCGCGCGAAGGAGGCGGACGGGTTCTACGCGTCGCTGGCGCCCGCCGCCACGCCGGACGAGCACGCGGTCATGCGCCAAGCGTTCGGCGGCATGCTCTGGAGCAAGCAGTACTACCACTACGACGTCGAGCGCTGGCTGGCCGGCGACCCCGGGCAGCCGGAGCCGCCGCCCGAGCGCTTGGCGGCCAAGGCGCGCAACGCCGGCTGGCGCCACGTCGACAACCGCGACATCATCTCGATGCCCGACACGTGGGAGTACCCGTGGTTCGCCGCGTGGGACCTGGCCTTCCACTGCATCACGCTCGCCCACGTCGACCCCGCCTTCGCCAAGGCGCAGCTGCGCCTCATCACCCGGGAGTGGTACATGCACCCCAACGGCCAGCTCCCGGCCTACGAGTGGAACTTCGGCGACGTCAACCCTCCGGTGCACGCGCTGGCGGCCCTGGCGGTGTACCAGCTCGACGGCGCGACGGATCGCGAGTGGCTGCAGCGCCTCTTCCACAAGCTGCTGCTCGGCTTCACCTGGTGGGCCAACGTCAAGGACCCCGAGGGCAACCTGCTGTTCGGCGGTGGGTTCCTCGGCATGGACAACGTGGGGCCGTTCAACCGGTCCGACCCGCTGCCCGAGGGACTGGCGCTCGAGCAGGCCGACGGCACCGGGTGGATGGCCCTCTACTGCCTCTCGATGCTCGAGATGGCGCTCGTGCTCGCCGAGGAGGATCCGGCCTACGAGGACGTCGCGATCAAGTTCTTCGAGCACTTCACGATGATCTCCAAGGCGATCAACGACCACGGCCTGTGGGACGAGGACGACGCCTTCTACTACGACCGCGTCCGCAAGGCCGACGGCACGAGCCGTCCCGTCCGCGTCCGCTCGATGACCGGCCTGATCCCGCTCTGCGCCGTCGCGACCGCGCAGAGCGGCGTCGCCGGTCGCATGCCGGAGCTCCAAGCGCGCGTCACGGAGTTCCTCGCCGACCGGCCCGAGTACCGCCCGGCCGTGGACCTCGGCGACGGCGACCGTCCGACGATGCTCGCGCTCGTCGGGCGCAACCGGCTGCCGCGGATCCTCGAGCGGCTCGCCGGCGAGGACGAGTTCCTGTCACCGCACGGGATCCGCTCGCTGTCGGCCGCCTACCGCGGCCACCCGTTCGCGTTCACGCCCGACGGCGGCCAGGAGAGCCAGGTCGACTACGAGCCCGCGGAGTCGACGACGACGCTGTTCGGCGGCAACTCGAACTGGCGGGGACCGGTCTGGTTCCCGGTCAACCACCTCATCATCCACGCCCTCCGTCGCTACGCCCGCGGCCTCGGCAGCGGCGTCACGATCGAGTACCCGGCCGGGTCGGGCCGCGAGGCCGGCCTGGACGCCATCGCCGCCGACCTCGCGCAGCGGCTGGTGGGGATCTTCCTCCCGGATCCCGCCGACGGTGGCCGGCGGCCGGTCTTCGGCAATCGCTCGCGATTCCGCGACGACCCCGCCTGGACGGGTGACCTGTTGTTCCACGAGTACTTCCACGGCGACACGGGCGCGGGGCTCGGCGCGTCGCATCAGACGGGGTGGACCGGCCTCGTCGCCGACCTCGTGATCCAGATCTCCGACGCGCGCGAGCGGGCCGCCGGATGAGCGCGTCGGCGCTGGGCGCCCACGTCGGACCGGCGGGCACCGCGTTCGCGGCCTTCAGCTCGGTGGCCGCGGCCGTCGACCTCTGCCTGTTCGACGACGCCGGGGCCGAGCGCCGGATCGCCATGGAGCCGGGCGGTGGCGACGAGGGCGCGACGTGGACGGCGAACGTCGAGGGCGCCGGGCATGGCGCGCGGTATGGCTTGCGGGTCTCGGGACCCGGACGCTGCAACCACGCGAAGCTGCTGATCGATCCGTACGCGCGGGCGATCTCCGGGGGCGTGACGTGGCACGACGCCGTCCGCGGCGCCAACGATCTCGACTCGGCGCCGTTCGTGCCGCGTTCGATCGTGCAGGACGACCGGTTCGACTGGGGCGACGACGCCGCGCCCGGCCGCCCCCTGGCCGACTCCATCATCTACGAGCTGCACGTCAAGGGCTTCACGATGCAGCACCCCGACGTGCCGCCCGCGCTGCGCGGGACGTACGCGGGGTTGGCGCACCCGGCCGCGATCGGGCACCTGCAGCGCCTCGGCGTCACCGCCGTCGAGCTGCTGCCGGTCCAGCACTTCGTGCACGACCGGCCGCTGGTGGCGCGCGGGCTGCGCAACTACTGGGGCTATCAGCCCATCGGCCTGCTTGCGCCGCACGAGGCGTACGCGACGCGACCGGGCACGCAGGTGGCCGAGTTCAAGGCGATGGTCAAGGCGCTGCACGCGGCCGGGATCGAGGTCCTGCTCGACGTCGTCTTCAACCACACCGCGGAGGGCGGGGCGGACGGCCCGACGCTCAGCCTGCGGGGGCTCGACGACCCCGCCTACTACCGTCTCGACGACCAAGGCCGGTATGTCGACGACACGGGGTGCGGCAACACGCTCGACGCCCATCGCGGCCCGGGGCTGCGCCTGATCATGGACGCCCTGCGCCACTGGCGCGGCGAGCTGCACGTCGACGGCTTCCGCTTCGACCTCGCCGCCGCGCTGGGCCGCGGCGCCGCCGGGTTCGACCCGCACGGCGCGTTCCTCGAGGCCGCCGGCCAGGATCCGGTTCTCGACGGGGCCAAGCTCATCGCCGAGCCGTGGGACACCGGCGAGGGAGGCTACGCGCTCGGCGACTTCCCGCCCGGGTGGAGCGAGTGGAACGGGCGCTACCGCGACACCGTCCGCGACTTCTGGCGCGGGGTCGACGGGACGCTCCCCGATCTCGCCACCCGGATCGCCGGATCCTCGGACCTCTACGGGCACGGTGGCCGTCGCCCGACCGCATCGGTCAACCTCGTGACCGTCCACGACGGCTTCACGCTGGCCGATCTCGTCAGCTACGACCACAAGCACAACGAGGCCAACGGCGAGGGCAACCGCGACGGCAACGACGACAACCGCTCGTGGAACTGTGGGGCAGAAGGGGACACGGACGACCCCGCGATCCTCGCCCTGCGCCGCCGCCAGCAGCGCAACCTCCTCGCGACGCTGCTGCTGTCGCAGGGCGTTCCGCTGCTGCGCGGCGGCGACGAGCTCGGGCACACCCAGCAGGGCAACAACAACGCCTACTGCCAGGACGACCCGACCAGCTGGCTGCCGTGGCCGGGAACGGAGGGCCTGACCGCGCTGGTCGCGCGCCTCATCGCCCTGCGGCAGGCCAGCCCGGCCTTCCGGCGGCGCCAGGACCTGCGCGCCTCGGGCGACGCGTCGCGCGACGCGGTCGCCTGGTTCCGGCCCGACGGCGCGCCCATGACGCCGGGCGACTGGCAGGACGGCCAGGCGCGCTCGCTGGCGGCGGCCCTCGGCGACGAGGCGCTGCTGCTCGTCAACGGCTGGTGGGAGCCGCTGGACTTCACGCTGCCGGGCGATGTGGCCGGCGGCCGGCCATGGACGATCGCGGTCGACACGGCCCGAGAGGACGGCGCCGCGGCGGAGCCGGTGGCCGCGGGTCGCCGTCTCGAGGGCCGGTCGCTCGTCCTGCTGACGCGGACGCCTTAGCGCGCGACGCGCCGCCTCTGGCGCCGGTCAGCGGACGGCCCGGTCGCGGACCTCCTTGGTGAGCTGGAGGATCTGCGCGTCCTCGGCGCTTCTCGGCGTGCTCCAGGAGCGCCGGGGTTGACCGGACGCGCGGGCGCGGGGGGAGCGAGGGCCCGCCGTACGCGAGCGCCGAGCGAAGCCGCGGCATCGCCGCGCACCCTGCGCCTTCGCTCGGTGGGGACGGCGCGCGCCGCCCCCACAGAGCGTCGGTCACGGGGTCGTGACGCGGATCTCGTTCGTGATGCCGACCACGCCGATCAGGCCGGCCACGTCCTCGAACGCGAGGTCGCTCTGGAACTGGAACATGACGTCGCCCTTGAGCGTCACCCAGCCGTCGGTGACGTGGACGTCGAGCGTCTCGGACGGGAGCTCGGCGTCCCACATCAGGAACTGCAGGGCGATGCCTCGGATCTCGGCGTCGTCGCGGCGGCTGTCGTCGAGCAGGCGCACCTCGAGCTCGTCGTAGACGTCGTAGACGCCCTCGATCTCGCGGGCGTCCGAGATGGCCGCGCGACGCTGGCGGAAGCTGCCGACGGTGCCGCGCAGGACGATGGCGCCGTCGTCTGACGAGATGGCGACCTCGTCGGGAACCGGGATGCGCGGGTCGAGCGCGATCTCTGCGCGCACGTCGGCCTCCAGCTGGGTGATCGTCTTCATGGACTGCTCCTTCAGGTCGGGTTCCCGAGGCTGTGACCGCGGCGGTGCCATGCCCAGCAGCCTGAGCCCCGCCAGCCATACGGCCTGGTTCTTGCCGCCGCCGGCGCACCTCAGACCCGACCCATAGCGACGGGTTCTCGCCGGCCCGTCGCTCGCGACTGGCTTCCACGCGCGGCCGCGAGTAAGTCCGAGGACCCAGGCCGGGAGCGCCGCCGGCGGATGCGAAGGCGCCACCCGAGCCGATCCATCGCGACACGAGGAGAGGACCAAGATGGGCGACGACAGCTCGAAGCGCATCGCGCGGTTCATCGAGCCGCTGCGCGTCAGCCCCGGCTCATGCGTCGCGCTGGCGAAGGACTTCGATCCCGCGTTCCAGGCGGGGATCAAGAAGAAGAAGGACGGGGTCGGGCTGCTCAACGACGGCGTCGCGCTCCTGTCGGAGTACCAGGCGCGGCTGGCGGGCCAGCAGACGCGCGGCGTCGTGGTGGTCCTCCAGGCGCTCGACGCGGCGGGCAAGGACGGGACGATCCGGCACGTGATGAGCGGCGTGAACCCCCAGGGCGTGCGGGTCGAGAGCTTCAAGGTCCCATCGACGGCCGAGCTCGACCACGACTTCCTGCGCCGCTACCAGGAGCGCCTCCCGGCGCGCGGTGAGATCGGCATCTTCAACCGGTCCCACTACGAGGAGGTGCTCGTGGTGCGGGTCCACCCGCAGAACCTCGTCCGCCAGAAGCTCGCGGCCCAAGCCGACGACGAGCACGTCTGGAAGCGGCGGTACAAGGCGATCAACGGCTGGGAGCGCTACCTGTCCGACAACGGGTTCCGGATCGTGAAGCTCTTCCTGAACCTCTCGCGCGAGGAGCAGCGCACCCGCTTCCTGAGGCGGATCGACCTTCCCGAGCACAACTGGAAGTTCTCCAGCCACGATCTGCAGGAGCGTCGGTACTGGGACGCCTACCAGGACGCGTTCTCCGAGATGCTCACCCACACCAGCACCGAGTGCGCCCCGTGGTACGTGATCCCGGCCGACCGCAAGTGGTTCGCCCGTGTCGCGGCTGCCGCGGTGATCGCGCACACGCTGATCGACATGGACCCGCAGTACCCCACGCTGGACGATGGGGCCCTGCACGACCTCCAGGTGGCGAAGCTCCAGCTCGAGGGCGAAGCGCCGGACGGCGCGGTCCCCGACCCGTTCGCGCAGGGCGACGGCGATGCGACGCGCAGCTTGCCGGTCGGCGCCGGCGGCGACACGGTGGGCTGAGCCATGGCCCCCAGGTTCGTCGCCGCCATCGATCACGGCACCACGAGCACGCGGTGCATCCTGTTCACCCGCAGCGGCGCGCCGGCCGCGATCGCGCAGCGTGAGCAGACGATGCACTTCCCGCGGCCCGGCTGGGTCGAGCTCGACATGCGGGAGGTCTGGCAGCGCACGCAGGAGTGCATCCACGAGGCGCTGTCCTCCGCGGGCGCCGGCCCGGCCGACGTGGCGGCGATCGGGATCGCGAACGAGCGCGAGACCGTCGTCCTCTGGGACCGACGGACGGGACGCCCGGTGGCCCGCTCGATCACCTGGCAGGACACGCGGACGGCCGCTGCCGCCGACGCCCTCGCCGCGGACGGCGGCATCAACCGCTTCCAGCACCTCACCGGCCTGCCCATCTCGACCTACTCGTCGGCCTTGAAGCTCAGGTGGCTGCTCGACGAGGAGCCCGCCACGCGAGCGGCGGCCGAGCGCGGCGATCTCCTCTTCGGCACGCCGGACACCTGGCTGCTGTGGAACCTGACCGGCGGCGTCGACGGCGGCGTGCACGTGACGGACCCGACGAACGCAGGGCGCACGCTCCTGATGGACCTGCGCACGCTCGACTGGGACGAGGACCTGCTCGACCTCATGGCGATCCCGCGTGCGCTGCTCCCCGAGATCCGCTCGTCGAGCGAGGTGTACGGCACGGCGGTGGGCGATCTGCTTGGCGTGCCCGTCGCGGGGGTCCTGGGCGACCAGCCCGCGTCGCTCTTCGGCCACACGTGCTTCGATCACGGTGACACCAAGAACACCTACGGCACGGGAGCGTTCCTGCTGTTCACGCTCGGGACGGAGCCGGTCATCTCCGAGCATGGCCTGATCACGACGGTGGCCTGGAAGCTCGGCGACGCCGACCCGGTCTACGCGCTGGAGGGCTCGGTCGCCATGGCCGGCGCGCTCGTCCAGTGGCTGCGGGACAACCTCGGGGTGATCGACGACGCGCGCGAGGTCGAGGCGCTCGCGAACTCGGTCGAGGATTCCGGCGGCGTCGTCTTCGTCCCCGCGTTCTCGGGGCTGTTCGCGCCGTACTGGCGCGACGACGCGCGCGGCGTGATCGTGGGCCTCACGCGGTTCGCGAACAAGGGCCACATCGCCCGGGCCGCGCTGGAGGCCACGGCGTACCAGACCTACGACCTCGTGCAGGCGATGCTCGCCGATACCGGGCTGGCGCAGCTCGGCGAGCTGCGCGCCGACGGCGGCATGACGAACAACGACCTGCTGATGCAGTTCCAGGCTGACGTGCTCGGCTCGCCGGCGGCCGCCCCCGCGGTGGCGGAGATCACCGCCACCGGCGCCGCGTACGCAGCGGGGCTGGCGACGGGGTTCTGGGCGGGGCTCGACGAGCTCCGCGCCAACTACACGATCACCCGGCGCTGGCACCCGGCGATGGGCGGCGACGAGCGGGCGCGCGGCGTGGCCGATTGGCGGCGGGGCATCGACCGGACGCTGGGCTTGGCCGGGGCGCAGGCGCCGCCGGTGGCGGGCCGGCCGCTGACGGTGTCGTGAGCGGCGCCCGCGACAGCGGCCCGTACCTCGTGACGGGCGCGACCGGGCACCAGGGCGGCGCCGTGGCCGATGCGCTCCTGGCCCACGGGCATCAGGTGCGCG
>JAOPZD010000614.1 GCA_025964295.1 Conexibacter sp. | reverse complement strand
TGGCGCGGCGCGTCGAGCAGCGGCCGGTCGCCCACCTCGGGACGTTCACCACCGGCGCGGCCGGCCACGCCGCGCGGCCCGCGCCGGCCGGCGAGGTCGCCGACCTGCTCGACGCCGACGCCGAGATCTACGCAGCGCTCGTGCTCGGCACGCGCGACTACGTGCGCAAGAACGGCTTCGAGCACGTGGTCTTCGGGCTCTCGGGCGGGGTCGACTCCACGCTGGTGGCGACGATCGCCGTCGACGCGCTGGGCCCCGACAAGGTCACCGCGGTGATCATGCCCTCGCCCTACTCCTCCAGCGCGACGCAGGGCGACGCGCGGGTCCTGGCCGAGAACCTCGGCATCGAGCACCACGAGCTGTCGATCCGCGAGCCGATGGACGTCTACGACCGCCTGCTCGAGCCCGTCTTCGGCGACCGGCCCAAGGACATCACCGAGGAGAACCTGCAGGCCCGGATCCGCGGCAACCTGCTGATGGCGATGTCCAACAAGTTCGGCTGGCTGGTCCTGACCACCGGCAACAAGTCCGAGATGTCGGTCGGCTACTCGACGCTCTACGGCGACAGCGCCGGCGGCTTCGCCGTCATCAAGGACTGCCCCAAGATGCTGGTCTACCGCCTGGTCGACGTCCGGGCCAAGAAGGACCCGCACTCGCCGATCCCGGAGTCGATCGTCTCGCGCGCGCCGTCGGCCGAGCTGCGGCCCGACCAGAAGGACGAGGACTCGCTGCCGCCCTACCCGATCCTCGACGCGATCCTGCTCGGCTACGTCGAGGAGGACCTCGGCCGCGAGCAGCTGATCGCCCGCGGCCTGCCCGCCGAGGACGTCGACCGCGTCATCCGCCTGGTCGACCTCGCCGAGTACAAGCGCCGCCAGCAGCCGCCCGGCATCAAGGTCACCTCCAAGGCCTTCGGCCGCGACCGCCGCATGCCGATCACCAACCGCTACCGCGGCTAGCGCGCCGGAGCAGCACCGCCCGCTTGCGCCGGCGACCGGCTGGCGGTCAGACTCGCTGCGTGGCCAAGACCCTCGACCCGCCTCCGCCGCCGTTCCCCGACCTCGACTGGTCGGTGCCCGACCGCACGGAGAACCTCCGCGCCGTCCGCGACTACGCCTTCGGCTTCGCCGTCGAGGCGGAGCGCTGGTACGTACGCCGGCACGGCAAGAAGCGCGCGTTCGGCCGCCTGCTCCGCGTCGGCGCGGTGGTGCTGGGGATCGTCGCGGTCCTCGTCCCGATCGTCGCCCAGATGTGGTCGGGCATGCCGCCCGCCGTCGCGGCGCTGGCCATCGCGCTCGCGGCGGGCCTCGTCTCCCTCGACCACTTCTACGGGTTCTCGACGGGCTGGATGCGCTTCATCAAGGCCGAGCAGCGCATCGAGGCCCTGCGCGTCGAGTTCCAGTTCGCCTGGGAGGCCCAGCGCCTGGAGGGCGACGGGCCGCCGACGCCCGAGCAGGTCGCGGCCGCGCTGCTGCTCGCCCACGCGCTCGTCGCCCGCGTCCAGGAGATCGTCGCGGCCGAGACCGATGCGTGGATCGAGGAGTTCAACAGCGGGCTGGCGCGGATCGAGGAGACCCTCGAGGGCGGAGAGGGCGAGCGGGCGGCCTAGCGGACCGCGATCGTCATCCGCACCAGCGAGCAGAGGCGGTCCTCGTCGTCGGTGATCTCGACCTCCCAGACCCAGGTGGTGCGGCCGCGGTGGCGGGCGCGGGCGAGCGCGTGGATGGTGCCGCCGAGGATCGGGCGCAGGAACGAGGTCTGGTTGGAGAGGCCCTGGGCGGACTTGCCGTCGGCCTGGACGGCCCACCAGGTGCCCACCGAGGTGATCGACTCGGCGATCGAGGCGAAGACGCCGCCGTGGACCAGCCCGGCCGGCTGGAGGTGGCGATCGGCCACGTCGACGTGGGCGCGGATCTCTCCCGCGTCGAGGTCGGCGGCGTCGATCACGAGCCCGTAGAGGCCGTCGAAACCGCCTTCGAGGGCGATGGGAAGCTGAAGGTCCATGAGGGAGCGGCACGATACCGGCGGTCGTTCGGTTAGCCTCCTGCGCCGCATGGCGCGCTTTGACGATCTCCCCGCAGACCAGAAGGCCGTCCTCCAGCTCGTGCTGCGCCAAGGGCGCACGTACGCGGAGATCGGCGGCCTCCTGAAGATCTCCGACGCGGCGGTGCAGAACCGTGCCCTGACCGCGCTGGACGCGATCGGCCCCGCGGGCCTTGAGGGACTCGACGAGGACCACCAGGACGACGTCGGCGACTACCTGCTCGGCCAGCAGTCCGCCTCGGCCCGCGCGGCCACGCGCGAGCACCTGGAGACCAGCCAGCCCGCCCGCGACTGGGCGCGCGCCGTCGCCGCCGAGCTGCGCAACGCCGGCGTGGCCGGCGAGGAGGGGCTGCCGGAGATCCCGGCCGACCCGGCCGAGGTCGACGAGGCCTTCGACGCGCTGCACGCCCGCCGCCGCGCCCGCGCCGACCAGGCGCGCTCGTCGCGCCTCGGCGGCGTCCTGATCATCGTCGCGGTCCTGCTCGTCGTCGTCGGCGGCGTGCTCGTCCTGACCGGCGTCATCGGCGGCAACGACGACAAGAGCCCCAGCAGCGCCGCCGCCACGACCGCCGCGACGACGGCATCGACCAACGCCGACACCACCGCGTCGGTCGAGCAGCAGATCAACCTCACGCCGCCCGGCGGCGGCAAGAAGCCGCTGGGCGTCGCCAACCTCGTCTCCCAGAACGGCCAGCGCGCGCTCGCGGTCGTCGGCCAGGACCTGCCGGCCTCCGGCCACTACGTCCTGTGGCTGCGCAACGGCAGCAAGGTGAAGTTCCTGGGCTTCTTCCCGCCCGTGACCGGCAAGGGCACGAGCAAGGGCCGGCTGCAGGGCCTCGTCGCCGCGCCGAGCGACCTCTCCAGCTACAAGGAGATGCTCGTCACGCGCGAGGCCTCCAGCACGCCCAAGACGCCGACCGCTTCGGCGATCGTCCTGCAGGGCGCCGTCGGCGGCTAGGCCGCCGCGTACAGCGCCGCGAGCGCGCTCAGCGCGCCATCGACCTGCTTGCGGGCGGCGCGCTTGACCAGGAACCCGCCGAAGCGCGAGATGCCCTGCAGGCGCTGCTCCAGGCGCACCTCGACGAGCGTGGCGTCCTCGCCGTCGGGCTCGAGCGTCACGGTGGTGTCCGAGCGCCGCAGGAGCTTCTCGAACGGCGTGCCCTCGAGGTCCTGGGTCCAGGCGATCACCCGCGGCTTGTTGCGCTGGCCCAAGCGGAAGTCGGCGCGCACCAGCGCGCCGCGGTCGGAGCGCAGCACCTCGGTGAAGCCGCTGCCGCTGACGCCCTCCACGCGCTCCACGCGCGGCCACCACCGCGCCAGCTGCTGGGGGTCGCCGACGGTCTGCCAGACCGACGCCGGCGGGGCCGGGACCGTGGCGCTGCGCCGCGTGACCGGCACCGCTACTCGCCGTCGTAGCGCAGCAGCGAGAACACGTCGTACTGCGACAGCCGCTGGCGGCCGTTGAGGAACGCGAGCTCGATCAGGAACGCGCAGCCGACCACCGTGCCGTCGAGCTGCTCGACGAGCTCGCACAGCGCGCGCGCCGTGCCGCCGGTGGCCAGCAGGTCGTCGTGGACGAGCACGCGCGCGCCGGAGGCGACCGCGTCGGAGTGCAGCTCCAGCGCGTCGGTGCCGTACTCCAGCAGGTACTCGGCGCGGACCGTCTGGTGGGGCAGCTTGCCCGGCTTGCGGGCCAGCACGAAGCCCGCGCCCAGCTCGCGCGCCAGCGCGGCGCCGAGCAGGAAGCCACGCGCCTCGGCGCCGACGACCACGTCGACCTCCAGCGGCCGCGCGAAGTCCGCCAGCTGGGTGACCGCGGCGTCCAGCGCCCGCGCGTCGGCGAGGACCGGCGTGATGTCCTTGAAGACGATGCCCGGCTTCGGGAAGTCGGGGATGTCCCGGACGAAGCTCGCGATGTCGACGTCGCTCATGGCGCCAGGTGCCGCTCAGCCGACGATCTTGCGCAAATCGCGGATCAGCAGCAGGTGCTTGAGGTGCGTCGTGACGGCCGCGAGGTTCTCCAGCGCCTCGACGGCCTCCTTGCGCCGCTCGACGTTGCGCGAGCGCAGCGCCGGGGCGAGGATCTGCTGCAGCAGCGCCGCCTCGCGGTCGGCGCTGGTCCGGAAGGCGCGCAGGTTGCGCCCGCCGACGCCGTAGCGCGCCAGCTCGGTGACCGCGCGGATGATCTCGCGCTCGGTCTCGTCGTAGTACTTGGTCCCGGCGCGGTGCTCGCCCTTGATGACGCCGTACTCCTCGAGCTCGGCGATCAGGCGCGGCTCGGCGCGCGTGTCGTCGACGACGTCCTCCAGCGAGTACAGGGCGCCGCCGCCGGTGACCGACACCGACGGCCGGCGCCGCGGGCGCGGGTCGTTGGCGTCGGGCGACGGCGCGGGCACCGACGGCTCGCCGCCGTCCAGCCGCCCGGAGGCGAGCTCCTGGCGGATGACCCGCAGCGGCAGGAACTCGTCGCGCTGCATGCGCAGGATCGTGCGCAGGCGCGCGACGTCGATCTGCGCGTAGAGCCGGTAGCCGCCGGGCGTCCGGCGGGGCTCGAGGAGCTTCTGGTCCTCGAGGTAGCGGATCTTGGAGATCGAGATGTCCGGGAACTCCTGGCGCAGCGCCTTGCAGACGGCGCCGATGGTCATGGCCTTGCCGGGTCGCTCAGCGGTCGACGTGTCGGACATCCGGTCCTCCTCGAGGGCGGCCATCAGCGGGAGAGGACCGTGAGCTTGTACTTGCCGACCTGCAGCTCGTCGCCGTCGGCAAGGTGATGGGACTCGATGCGCCGTCGGTTCACGTAGGTGCCGTTCAGGGAGCCCAGGTCATCCAGATGGAACTCGTCGCCGCGGCGGACGATCAGCGCGTGATCGCGCGACACCGTCACGTCGTCGAGGACGACGTCGGAGTCGGGGCGCCGGCCGATCGTCATGCGGTCGTGGTCGAGCGGGAAGCTCTCGCCCACGCGGCCGCCGCCGGCGCGGACGACCAGCGCGGCGCCGCCGCCCTGGGCGACGACGTCCTCGATCTCGACGGGCACGAGCTCACCGGTCTCGTCGATGCGGTAGGTCGCGGTCGAGGACTCCGCCGCGGCCGGCTCGGGCGCGCCGATGAACGCGCCGCAGCGCTGGCAGTAGTTCGCGCCCTCCGCGTTGGTGAACCCGCACTCGGGGCAATGGCGGGCCATCGCTTGCCCGGCCCTCCCCGCCCGCCTACTCGCCCGCCGGCGGTTCGCCGGACGCGCGGCCCGCGAGGATGTCGGTCAGTCGCTGGACGTCGGCGCCCGTGATGACCTCCTCGCCGCCCTCGTGGCGCTTGCGCAGGCGGTTGACCAGCTCGGCGCGCAGGATGTCGATCTTGCCGTGCAGGATGCGCCGGCGGTAGGAGATGTCGACCTCCTCCTCGGTGAGCTGCTGGATGAGATCCTTGAGCTCCTGGTCAGAAAGCGAGCCGAGATCGGGGAACGTGTCCATTCGGGGTCCTTCTCCTCCTGGGGACGGGCCGGGCGAGAATAGCAGCGCAAGCCCATTGCTCAAGCTGAACTTGAGGGTGCGGCACTGCTGGCGGACAGCGCGTCGCGCGTGTAGACGACCGCCGCCATCAGCGAGAGGGCCAGCCCGATGTAGAACAGGACGTGCGCGACGGTGTCCAGGCCGACCATCGCGAAGAAGATCGCGCTCATCGTCGGCCACACGCCCCAGCGGCCCCACCAGTTGATCTTCAGCTCGAAGCCGCGGCGCAGCGCGAGCTGCCCGGCGACCAGCAGGTAGAGCTCGCGCGCGAGGAGCAGCGCGATGCCCCAGCGCGGCAGCGTCTCGAACTTCCAGCAGATCAGCAGGCCCGAGACGACGAGCAGGCGGTCGACGACCGGGTCGAGCAGGGCGCCGAAGCGACTGTACTGGCCGGTGACGCGCGCGGCGATGCCGTCGGCGTAGTCGCTCCAGCCGATGACGGCGAAGATGACGGCGGGCAGCGCGTCGGTGCCGTGGTCGGAGGCCAGGCCGAGGACGAGCAGCGGCACGATCAGCGCGAGGCGGACGAACCCGATGGCGTTGGGGATCGTCCAGACGTTCCACGGCGCGCCCGTGAGCGTCGCGGGCGGCGGCGGGCCCGAGCGGTCCAGCCCGAACAGCCGCCGGAAGGTCAGGCGCGGGTTCTGCCACGCGGCGGTCCCGCGCTCGCGAGCGCTGCGCCCTACGGGATCGTCGGCCACAGCTTCTTGACCGCCTCCCCGGCCTCCTTGAGCGGGATCCCGCCCTCGACGTCGGCCATCCCGCGGCGCAGCTGCGCCTCGGCCGCGCCGGACTCCAGCGAGCGCTTGCCGATCGTCAGCCGCAGCGGCGCGCCGAGCAGCTCGGCGTCGGCGAACTTCTCGCCGGGGCCGGAGGCGCGGTCGTCGAGCAGCGCGCTGAGGCCCAGCGTCTGGAGCTCCTCGTAGACGCGGGCGGCGGCCTCGCGCTCGGGCGTGCCCGGCTTGCCCAGCGCGACGACCTCGACGTCGAACGGGGCGATCGCCTTGGGCCACGCGATGCCCTTCTCGTCGGCGAACTGCTCGACGGCGGCGGCGGCGATCCGCGCCGGGCCGATGCCGTAGCAGCCCATGACGACCGGGTGCTCCTTGCCGTGCTCGTCGGAGTAGGTCAGGCCGAGCGGCTCGCTGTAGCGCGTGCCCAGCTTGAAGATGTTGCCGACCTCGATCGCGGGCTCGATGCGGACCGCGACGCCGCCGATCGTGTCGCCCTCGACCACCGCGCGCAGGTCGAAGCGCTCGCCGTCGCTGACCTCGACGACGACGTGGGTGTCGGGCCGGTTGGCGCCGGTGACGTAGCGGCCGGGCGTGATCGCCGCGTCGAGGAGGATCTCCGCGCGCAGCCCGTCGGCGAGGCCGATGTACCCCGACGGCGCGCCCGCGGCCTCGATCTCCTCCGCGGTGGCCGGCCGGTGGGGCTCCCCGAGCGCGTTGGCCAGCTTGGTCTCGCCGACCTGGTGGTCGCCGCGCACGAAGGCCACCACGACGCCGCGCGACTCCGTGACGATGGTGTAGGCCTTGAGCAGGTTGCCCGGTGCGACGCCGAGGCCGCCGGCGACCGCCTCGATCGTCGTCTGGCCCGGGGTGTGCAGCTCGCCGGAGACCGCGTCGGGCAGCGGCGCGACGGGCTGGGCGTCGGCGCTGGCGATCTCGAGGTTCGCGCTGTAGCCGTTGGCGCCGAGCACGACGTCGTCCTCGCCCGCCGGACACGGCGCCATGTACTCGTGGGCCATCGTGCCGCCCATCATCCCGACGTCGGACGCGACCTCGTACCAGTCCAGCCCGCAGCGGTCGTAGATGGCCGCGTAGGCCTCGCGATGGCGCTGGTAGCTGGCCTGCAGGCCCTCCTCGTCGCGGTCGAAGGAGTAGGAGTCCTTCATGATGAACTCGCGGGTGCGCAGGACGCCGGCGCGGGGGCGCGGCTCGTCGCGCTCCTTGGTCTGGAAGTGGTACAGGATGAACGGCAGGTCGCGGTAGGAGCGCACGGACTGGGCGGCGTGGTGGGTCACCGCCTCCTCGTTGGTCATCGCCAGCACCATGTCGGCGCCCTTGCGGTCCTGGAGGCGGAAGAGCTCGGCGCCGATCGCGTCGTAGCGCCCGGAGCGCCTCCACAGCTCGGCCGGCTGCAGCACCGGCATCAGGATCTCCTGGCCGCCGATCGCGTCGATCTCCTCGCGGACGATCTGCACGATGCGCTGGTGCGCGCGCCAGCCCGCGGGCAGCCATGTCCACAGCCCGGCGCCGAGCTGGCGCACGAGGCCGGCCCGGACCATCAGCTTGTGCGACAGCGCCTCGGCGTCGGCGGGCGCCTGGCGCTCGGTCGGCAGGAAGAGCTGGCTCATGCGCATGGTGCGGACGATACGGCGCGGCGTGCCGCCGGGGCGGCGTGGCCGGCACCGCGTACGCGCTCAGCGCTTGCGCGCGACCTTCTCGCAGTGCCTGAGGCGGTCGCGGCGGTCGGCGCGGACGGTGTCCCTGCCGCTGCCGCACTCGACCGTCTCGCGCACGCCGTCGACCGCGTTGATGGTGTCGTTGCCCGCGCCCGCGTCGATGCTGTCGCGGCCGGCGCCGGGCGCGATGACGTCGTTGCCGGCGCCTCCGCCGAGGCGGTCGTTGCCCTTGCCGCCGGTGAGCTTGTCGTCGCCCTTGCCGCCGATCAGCCGGTCGCCGCCCGACGAGCCGCTGAGGCGGTCGTTGCCGTCGCCGCCGTCCAGGACGTCGGCGCCCGAGCCGCCCTCCAGGCAGTCGTCGCCGGCGAGGCCCTTGAGCAGGTCGTCGCCGTCGCCGCCGACGAGGCGGTCCGGGAACGCCGTGCCCCGCAGGACGTCGTCGTCACGCGTGCCCCGCACGACGTGCGCGCACGGCGGGCCGGCGGGGAACGCCTGCTGCGGCGGCAGCTGCGGGGTGTAGGGCAGGACCGTGGTCTGCAGCGCCGCGGCGTTGTTGGTGGTGACGGGGTCCGGCGTCGCGGCCGTGACCGTCGCGGTGGTCAAGAACGTCCCGGGGAACGGCGGCCAGATCGCCGGCGTGGCGAACGACGGCGTGATCGACACCGTCGCGCCGGGCGCGATCGTCGCCAGCCGGCAGGTGGCGCCGCTGCCGCTCGCCGGCGTCGTGAGGTCCGTGCACGTCGCGCCGGCGGGCGCGACGGCGCCGGCGCCGCGGATCTCGAGCACCGCGCCCTGCGCGGCGTCGGGCCCGGCGTTGCGCACGGTGTAGGTCATGCTCCAGGCGTCGGTGGCGGCGACCTGTGCGGGCGCGGTGCCGGTCAGGACGAGGTCGGCGCTGTCCTGGCTGGCGTCGCCCTTGCCGTCGGCGTCGGCATCGGGCTCGACGTCGGCCTGGACGAGGAGGCGGTAGCCGTAGGTCGACGTCGTGTCCGGCGTCCACGTCTGCCCGGCCGTCTTGGGCGGGTCGTTGGCGATGAGCTGGTCGGCGGACCGCGCGGCGATCACGCCGACGTCGCGCACCCCGGCCCGCACGACCGAGCGCGCCGCGAGCCGGTCGCCGGCCTTCACCGCGAGCTGCGCCGGGAGCGTGATGACGTCGGTCGACGTGGCGTGGACGACGCCGCTCTCGGCGACGACGGTAAGGCTGGTCCCCGATCCGGTCGGGCGCAGCAGCTGCAGGACCGTGTCGGCCTTGGCGGGATCGGCGCGCAGGCGCCAGCGGGTGAGGATCCCCGGCGCGGTCGCGGCGAGCGTCGTCCCCGCGGCGCTGAGCTGGGCGACCTGCACCACGCCGCCCGAGCTCGACAGGCCGGCGTCCGGCGCGAGCGTCAGCGGGCTGCCCAGCGTCGCGGTCCCGTCGCACGGCGCCGTGTGGTCGGCCGCGTTGCCGGGACAGGCGTCCTG
>JAOPZD010000597.1 GCA_025964295.1 Conexibacter sp. | reverse complement strand
GTCACGCTGCCCAGCCGCGCCTCGACGGCGAAGCGCAGCAGGCGCCGCGCGGGCTGCGGGCCGCCCTCCGCGCGCGCCTCCTCCAGGGCCATGACGCGCAGCGCGTCGATCGCCGCGTCGTCGTAGGCCGCGGCGTGGTGGCCGTAGAGCGAGTCGGGGTCCCAGGCGCCGTCGTGGCCCGCGAAGCGCCGGTGGTGGGCCCGGTTGAGGTCGGTCGCGAACGCCTGCGCCCGGGCCCGGTAGGCGTCGAGGTCCATGGCGGTGCCATCCTAAGCGTGTGACCCCCGACGTCCCCACCTCCGCGTCCGAAGCCACCGCGGCCGCCGACGCCGCCACGGCGGCCCGCCCGCCGCGCCCCCAGCGCGGCGACGAGCTCGAGCTGCACATCGACTCGCTGGCCTTCGGCGGCGCCGGCGTCGCGCGTCACGAAGGCGGCTGGGTCGTCTTCGTCCGCGACGCGCTGCCCGGCGACACCGTCCGCGCGGTCGTCACCAAGCGCAAGCGCCACTACGGCGAGGCGCGGCTGGTCGAGGTCGTCACGCCGTCGCCGGACCGCGTCCCGCCGCTGGCCGACCATCCGGGCGCGCCGTGGCAGGTCATGCCCTACGAGAAGCAGCTCGAGATCAAGAGCGCGCAGGTCGACGACGCGCTGCGCCGCCTCGGCCACCTCGACGGCTTCGAGCTGCTGCCGATCGTCGCCGCCGACGAGCAGTGGCGGTACCGCAACAAGCTGGAGTTCTCGTTCGGGACCGGCGACGACGGGCAGCTGATCTGCGGCTTCCACGCGCCCGGGTCCTGGGAGGACATCGTGCACGTCGAGGACTGCCTGCTGCAGTCCGAGCGCGGCAACCAGGCGCGCCGCGACGTCCTCGCGTGGGCGCGCGAGCAGGGCCACACCGCGTATGACCGCCGGACGCAGCTCGGCGAGCTGCGCAACCTGGTCATCCGCGAGGGCCGGCGCACCGGCGAGCTGCAGGTGCGCCTCGTCGTCAGCGACGGCGTCGAGGTCGACGCGGGCACGCTGCACCGGGCCGTCGCCGCCGAGAGCCTGCTGGTGACGAGCATCGAGACCGTGGGGGAGACCACGTCCGGCGGCTCGACCGAGCTCGTCGCCGGCGAGCCGACGATCACCGA
The DNA here is from genome assembly GCA_025964295.1 of Conexibacter sp. The sequence goes on along the minus strand of JAOPZD010000597.1, from coordinate 1,387 downwards.
GGAGCTCGGCGGCCTGCGCTTCCGCCTCGGCGGCCAGTCGTTCTTCCAGACCAACACCGAGATGGCGGAGAAGCTCTACGCGGTCGCCGCCGACGTCGCCCGCCTGCAGGGCTGGGAGCGCGTCTACGACCTCTTCTGCGGCATCGGCACGATCGGGCTGTCGCTGTCGAGCCGCTGCGGCGAGGTCTGGGGCCTGGAGATCGTCGAGGAGGCGATCGCCAACGCCATCGACAACGCCAAGGCCAACGACATCTCCAACGTCAACTTCTTCGCCGGCGACGTCCGCCTGGCGCTGCGCGAGCTCGTCGAGAAGGCGGGGCGCCCCGACGTCATCGTCGTCGACCCGCCCCGCGCCGGCCTCTCCCAGAAGGTCGTCCGCCGCATCCTCGAGGCCTCGCCCAAGCGCATCGTCTACGTCTCCTGCAACCCGACCACGCTCGCGCCCAACGCGGCCCAGATGGTCGAGGCCGGCTACGTCTTGAAGTCCGTCCAGCCCGTCGACATGTTCCCCCAGACGCCGCACATCGAGTGCGTGGCGCTGCTCGAGCGCGGCGAGTAGGACGGCGCCCCGGCGGGGACGCCTGGGCGCATGAGCGACGACGAGAAGGACGGCATCCGCGGCGGCGAGCTGGCGGATGAGGGCGGCGGGCCCGCGGTCGCGCCCAACGCGCCGGCGGACGGGATCCGCGGCGACGGGCTCGCCGAGGAGGCCGATGGGATGGGCGACGCCAAGCCCGACGACGACCTCGGCGGCGACAGCGTGCGCGGCGGCGAGGGCCTGGCCGAGGAGGGCTGAGGCCCAACGCGCAGCGGCGTCGTCTGATGGACTGCGCGGATGCAACCGCCGCGCCTGGTCACCGAGCGCCTGCTGCTGCGCGAGTTCGGCCCCGAGGACATCGGGCCGGGCGTGGAGTCGGCGCGCGATCCCGAGGTCCAGCGGTTCCTCGGCGGCGTCAAGGACCCCTACGAGGCGTTCACCGGGCTGGCCACGCACGCCGGCCACTGGGCGCTGCGCGGCTACGGCAGCTGGATCGTGGAGCGCCGCGAGGACGGCGCGCCGCTGGGCCGCGTCGGCCTGTGGCATCCGGAGACGTGGCCCGGCGTCGAGGTCGGCTGGCGCATGCACCGCGCGTCGTGGGGCAAGGGGTATGCGACGGAGGCGGCGCGCGCCGCGATCGGCTGGGCGTGGACGGCACGGCACTTCGACGAGCTGATCTCGCTGATCGTCCCCGACAACGCGCCGTCGCAGCGGCTCGCCCGGCGCCTGGGCCACGTCAACCGCGGGCCGATCGAGCTGCCGCTCGGGACCACCGAGCGCTGGGTCCTCGCGCGCCCGCCGGGCGACGAGCCCTACGCGCTGCGCGACGCGACGCCCGCCGACGCGCCG
>JAOPZD010000552.1 GCA_025964295.1 Conexibacter sp. | reverse complement strand
CGGCGCGCCCGCGCCGAAGTCGCGGCCGACGCTCGAGCGCCCGCGGCAGGCCGGCCACGGCGACTACGCCACCAACGCGGCGATGCTCCTGGCGCCGGTGATGAAGGCGCCGCCGCGCGACGTCGCGGGGCAGCTCGCCGAGGCGCTGACCGCGGGGCTGGGGTCGTCGCTGGAGCGCGTGGAGGTGGCGGGGCCAGGGTTCCTGAACCTGTTCCTCAGCGACGCGTGGTACGTCGAGGGGCTGGCCCACGTGCTGGCGGCGGGGACGGCGTTCGGGTCGGGCGGCGCACCGGTCTTCGAGAAGGTCGACGTGGAGTTCGTCTCGGCCAACCCGACGGGGCCGCTGCACGTCGGGCACGCCCGCAACGCCGCCTACGGCGACGCGCTGGCGCGGCTGTTCTCGTTCGTCGGCCACGACGTGACGCGCGAGTTCTACATCAACGACTTCGGGTCCCAGGTGGCGAACTTCGGCCGCTCGGTGCAGGCGCGGGCCCGCGGCGAGGAGGTGCCCGAGGACGGGTACGTGGGCGACTACGTGGCGACGCTGGCGCTGGAGATCGAGGACGCCGCGACGCGTCCGGTCGAGGACGTGGGGCTGGAGGCGGTCGCGATGATGGTGTCGCGGGCGCGCGACTCGCTGCACGCGTTCGGCGTCGAGTTCGACGTGTGGTTCAGCGAGAAGTCGCTGCATGCGGTGGGGCCCGACGGGTCCTCGGGCGTCTCGCACGGCTTCGACGTGCTGGCCGCGCAGGGTCACTCCTACCGGTCCGACGGCGCGCTGTGGCTGCGCACGACCGACTTCGGCGACGACAAGGACCGCGTGATCGAGCGGTCCACGGGCGAGCACACCTACTTCGCGTCGGACATCGCCTACGCGCAGAGCAAGCGCGAGCGCGGGTTCGATCGCATGGTGTACGTGCTGGGCGCCGACCACCACGGCTACATCAACCGCATGCGCGCCGCCTACGAGGCGCTGGGCGGCGAGCCCGACCGGTTGGATCTGCTCATCATGCAGTTCGTCCACCTCGTCCGGGGCGGCGAGAAGGTCTCGATGAGCAAGCGCGCGGGCGAGTTCGTGACGCTCGACGAGCTAGTCGAGGACATCGGGGTCGACGCGGCGCGCTGGTTCCTGCTCAACCGCTCGCACGACACGACGATCGAGGTCGACTTGGAGCTCGCCAAGAGCGAGACGTCGGAGAACCCCGTGTACTACGTGCAGTACGCGCACGCGCGGATCGCGGCGGTGCTGCGCAAGGCGGGCTCGGCCCGGGTGGACGACGCCCTGGCCGCGGGGTTCGCTCCGGGGCTGGAGCTGCACCCGAGCGAGCGCGCGCTGATCGGCAAGCTGCTGGCCTGGCCGCAGGAGGCCCTCGACGCCGCCGACCGGCGGGCCGTGCACCGGATCGCCTCCTACGCGCTGGAGCTGGCGCAGGCGTTCTCGGCGTTCTACCGCGACTGCCAGGTCGTGGGTGCCGAGCCCGAGGAGCTGGAGTCGTTCCGGATCGCCTTGAGCGTGGCGGCGCAGCGGACGATCGCGCGGGCGCTGGACCTGCTCGGCGTGAGCGCGCCGAGCGAGATGTAGGCGTCGCCGCGCCGGCTACAAGTTGTAGATGAAGTCCAGCCCGATGCTGGACAGGGCGTGCTGGGCCTTGGCGTTCAGCACGGCCAGCTCGCCGCTGAGGATCAGGACGCCCATCACGACGAGGATGGCGCCGGAGACCGCGGTGACCAGCACGTGGCGATCGCGCAGCCAGCGAAAGGCGGTGGTGGCGCGGTCGAAGGCGATCGCGGTGGCCAGGAACGGGATCGCCAGGCCGAGCGAGTAGAAGGCCAGCAGCAGGCCGCCCTTGCCGACGGTGTCCGACGTCGAGGCGGCGGCGAGGATCGAGGCCAGCGTCGGGCCGACGCACGGCGTCCAGGCGACGGCGAACGCGAGGCCGGCGATGACCGGCCCGCCCGCGCCCGCGCGCGTGATGAGGGCCTCGGGGCGCCACTCGCGGTTGAAGCGCGGGATGAACAGGGTGCAGACGAAGAAGACGCCGAGGACGACGATCATCCAGCCGGCGATGCGGTTCAGCGTGTCCTGGTGGTCGTGCAGCGTCGAGCCGATCCCGGTGGCCGACATGCCCAAGGCCACGAACATGACCGTGAACGACAGGCAGAAGATCAGCGCGGGGCCGAGGATCTTGCCCAGCGGGCGCTCCTCGCCGCGGATCTCCTCGAGGCTGACGCCGGAGATCGCGCTGAGGTAGCCCGGGACGAGCGGCAGGACGCAGGGGGAGATGAACGACACGAAGCCGACCGCGAAGGCGGCGAAGACGGTGGTGTCGACGGAGTTGGCGGCGGCGGCGATCATGCGTGCAGGTCAGACGTCGTAGCGGGCGAGATCTTCCTCGAGCCGGCGCGAGTCCGCGTCGGTCAGGGCCGGGCCGGCCGCTGCGAGGGTGCCGTCGTCGTCGGCGCGGCTCCGGCGCCAGCGGGGGAGCAGGAGCGCGAGCGCGGCGAGGGCGATCAGCGCGATGGCGATCGGCACGAGGTAGGCGGCGAGGCCGAAGCCGCTGTCCTTGGGCGAGGCGAGCACGCGGTTGCCGTAGGTCGTCACCAGCTCGGCCTTGATCTCGTCCTTGGTCTTGCCCTGCTTGATGAGGTCGGTGATCTCCTTGCGCTCGGCCGTGGCCTGCGGCGACTCGGCGATCGAGAGCGGGACGCCGCAGGAGACGCACATGACCTCGGACTCGACGGCGTTGAGGGTGGTGCGGGGGGCGGGGGCGAGGGTGTCGGCGGTGGCGATGGCGGTGGTCGCGGACGCCGCGAGCAGCGCGGCGGTGGCGATTGCCGCGAGCGTGGCGAGGGCGCGCCTCACGACGCCTTCCCGGCCTGCTGGGCCTCGGCGAGCGCGTTGTCGAGGAACGCCTGGGAGACCTGGCCGCGCGAGATCGCGACGACCCGGCCCTGGCGGTCGAGCACGAACGTCTCGGGCAGCGCGCGCGTCCCGAAGCCGTGCGCGAGGTCGGTCCCGACGTCGCGCAGCGAGGGGTAGGAGACCTTGAACTCGCGCTCGAACGCGGCGGACTGGTCGGCCACGTCGTTGTAGGTCGCGCCCACGACGGTGCCCGAGTGGGCGGCCGCCAGCCTGCGCTGGGTCCGCTCCAGGATGGGCGCCTCGGCCCGGCACGGCTCACACCACGACGCCCAGAAGTTCAGCACCACGACCTGCCCCTTGAAGTCGGCCAGCGACTTCTCGGGCGCACCCGCGGGCTGCCCCAGCACCGGCCGCTTCATCCCGAGGCCGGGGGCATCCGGCCGCTTCCCGGCCTTGACGGCGTCATCCAGCGACGTGTCCTGCCCACCATGCACGACCCCGTAGACCAGCAACCCCACGAGCGCCGCCGCCAACACCCCGACGACGATCGGAATCACGGATCTGCTGCGCTTCGCGGTCACGGCCCACAGGGTATTCCGCCGGGCTTCCCACCCGCGCCACGCCCGTCTCCACCTCGCCGCCCCCACCTCCACCGACCGCTAGACTCCGCCTCCCGCGCGGGTGTAGCTCAGTTGGTAGAGCGTCGGCTTCCCAAGCCGAAGGTCGCGGGTTCGACCCCCGTCGCCCGCTTGCTGGAAGTCCCTGGAGTTCCGGACTTTCGGCTTGGTCGCGCACTCTGGGACAGGACAATCTTGTCCCGAATTTGTCCCGAGAGGATCGCGACGTAATGCACTACACCGAGGTCAGCGGCCGCGTCCTCCGGGCCGAGGCACGCCACCAAACGGCCGCGCCGCCCTCCACCGCGTCGCAACACCACAAGTGTCCGAGCTGGCGCCACGGGGTGCAGCCCTCTCGAACGGCCACCTGCGCCCGCAACAACAGCGAAACGGGCGTCCCGGCGAGGGCGGATCGCGCTGTCTTGCTTTCACGCGGAAGCAAGAGCGACGCTCCGCGCCGTGAGGTGCGAAGGCATCGGCATCCCTCTCCGGACATGCGAAGGTCGCGCTTGGGCGCGGTCTGCGAAGCGCAACGCTAGCTTTGACGGCCGCCCCAGTTGCTCCAGAGGATCCCGCTTCGGCTGATTCTGCCCACCGCGCTTGAGGCGCGTCGGGAGTTCGCTCCGTCCCGTCTGCCGACCGTGCTGGGGTACCGGGAATGAGAAGCGACGATCTCTTTCGTCTCACGCGGATTACGTTCGCGTCAGGGGCTCATCCCGGGACAACAGGGCCCACAGCCGAGATTGGCAACGTCACTCTTCTCGTCGGGCCGAACAACTCAGGGAAAAGCCTGTCTCTCCGCGAACTCGCGGCCTGGGCGACGCAGACCCAACAGCCGCCGCAGCCTTGGCCCGGGGGGAAGATCATCGCTGGCGCCGACGCGCAATGGCCTGCAAGCCCTGAGGCGCTCGAGCGGTTCTTGCTCGAGCGAGCAGCTCCTCAAGACGAAGCCTCGAAAACGCACCACATCGCGATCCGAAGCTTCCCTCTCGAGCAATCGACCGCGATGCTGGGCGCGTCCGGGGTTGTCGCCGTTCCCCGCTTCCAGCCGGGCAATGATCTGGAGCTGCACTGTCGGACGCAGGCTATGCCGCACTACGTCGCACGCCTCGATGGCCAGTCGCGCTTCGGCCTGTCAGAGCCGCGGACGCTGAGCAGCCTGCGTGAGCCTCCGTCCAACCACCTCATGGCGATTTTGCGTGATCCGGAGCTACACGATCGCGTCGATTCGATGATTGCCGAAGCCTTCAACCTTCACTTCGTCGTCGACATGACGCAGCCGCCCTCGCTGCAGGTAGCTCTCTCGTCGGACGCTCCGCCTGCCGATTGGCATGAGCGGTTGCTGGCGGACGACGTCGTCGACTATCAACGCAGTGCCACTCCCATAACGGAATACAGCGATGGAGTTAAGGTCTACACCGGCCTTGTAAGCGCGATCCAGAGTCTTCCTCATCTTCTTGTCCTCGTTGATGAGCCTGAAGCCTTCCTGCATCCGACGCTCGTCCGGCGTCTCGGCGGAGGACTCGCGCGCGTGGCGCGCGAACGCAACGCGAGCCTTGTGGCAGCGACGCACAGCGCCGATTTCCTCATGGGCTGCGTCGGCGAGGTCCCGGAGACGACGATCGTGCGACTTACATACAATCGAGGCGTCGCGACTACTCGCGTCTTGGATGGCAAGAGTGTCGCCAGGCTCGTCGCGGAACCGTTGCTCCGAGCAGCCGACGCACTTAGCGCGCTATTCGCTAGAGGAGCGGTGATCTGCGAGGCGGACTCCGATCGGGCGTTCTACGACGAAATCAATCGACGTCTCATTCAGGCCAGCGGTCGTAGGGGTTCACCGGACACGGTCTTCTTGAACGCTCAAAATTGGCAGACGACGAGGACGCTCGCGGAACCCCTTAGAGCCCTCGGCATTCCTGCCGCGATCATTGTCGATGTCGACGTGCTGCTTCAGGACCACTGGGGTCCCTTCTTCGATCTCTGCGGCGTTGATCCGGCGACGAAGGCGGAACTCGCCCGGGAGCGGCGGGCGTGCGGCGAGATCCTCGACCGCATGGGCGTGCTCGGGCATGGGGCCAACACAGTCAAGCGTTGCAAGGTCGAAGGTGTCGCTGGCCTGGCAGGTGAGGACCGAACGCGAGTCGACGCCTTTCTCGAGCGCCTGGCGGAGTACGGCCTGTTCCCGGTACCGGTAGGCGAACTGGAGAAGTGGCTGAACCAGTTCGGGCTTACGAACAAGCAAACGTGGGTGACTGACATGCTCACCCGACTCGGTGTCGCCGGCGGTCCCGCTTATGTTGAGCCGGGGCTCGGGGACGTGTGGGACTTCGTTGAGAAGATCGCCGACTGGATTGAAGACCCGTTGCGTCTCGGAGTGCCGAGCTGACGTTGGTCTACTCGGCGGCTCCGCATCGTGTCGCGACGCGTTCACCGCGTCGGCCGCGGAGTGCTGCTTTGCGCGAATTCCAGCACTAGCGTTGGGGCGCACCTGGCAGCCGTCGTCTCACGCCATAAATCGTTGCCGAGATGTGGCGTTACTTCCCAGGATCGGTCCTGCGGCGGGCAGGAACAGACGAACATTGTCTGGCGCTCATCGGTTCGGTCCGGCTACTGTCGCGACGATGGCCCGAGATACGAAAAATCAGCCGACCGAGATTTTGCCGGTGGCAGTCGAGTCGCGTGCGCTCGATCAGCTCGTCACTCTGCGGCTACTGCTGCTGGTCGTCGCCATCGGCGTCGTGTTCGCTGCCGGCGCGTCGGCAGGCGTGGCGACGCTGCTGGTCAAGCATGGACCGGCCGGATCCGCTGGCGTCGCCGGACCACAGGGCGAGCGCGGCGCAAGCGGGCCGTCGGGGCCGGCGGGACCGGAGGGCAGCCGAGGGCCTCGGGGCGCGCGCGGAGCGGAGGGTCCCGCCGGCACGGTCGACGACCAGGCGGTCGTCGACGCCATGGATAACAACCAGGCCGACGTTCGCCGGATCTCCGGCGTCGACGATCTCTGCTCGCAGATGCAAATCTCCGACATCTCCGAGATCAACGACATCGCCCTCCTCGGCTGCTGATGGCCAGCCGACCGCTGGTTGGTCAGCGTTCCGGAAACCGCGCCGCCCGCGACGCCCGAGACCCAGGCCCCCCAAACCACGGAGGACGCGACCACAACGGCGATCGTCGCCCCGCCGGGACCGGCTCCGATTCCCAACGGCGAACGCGCCGCCCCGGGCGCGGCCCTGCCGACGGGGTTCCCGGTGCCCGCGGCACCGGCGACGGCGCCCGATCTTTCGAAGTACCACCCGGTCCGCTGGCTGGTTCTGGGCCTCCTAACGCTGACCGGCGGCGTCGCACTCGCCGCCGCTGAGCGCGACTGCACTGGGTTCAAGAGCGCGGGGGAAGCCACCGGCGCGATCTTCGCCGCGGTGCTCGCGACCGCGTTCTGGTTTGCGGTGGTCGCCACCGGCGTCTATCTCGTGGGCCGAGCTAGACACCGTCGGCGGTCGTGGCGTCTCTCTCAGCTGAGCACGACCACGCTCGCGCTGGGAACGGTGTTCGTGCTGCTGGCTTCAGTGGGCATCACCACGCGGCGCTCCAACGACTGCGACGGGACGGGCGCCGCCGTCCCCAGCGCGCATGCCAGAGCCCTCAACGGACCGGAGCTGAGTGCTCAGCAGCGGTCTCGTGGTCGTCTACTTCAACGGGTTCATCCGCTGCACCCGGGCGGTCGTGTCGGGGCGCGGTCGTGAGCAGCGGATGATGTCGGCGGTCAAGAAGGGTCAGTGGACGCGGGCCGCGGGGTACGCGAGCGTTCAGCAGCGGTTGCTTGACCGCTATAGCCGGTGCCTGCGCGGCGTCGTGCCAACCGAGGACTCCGAGTTGGCAGGTCCTGCGACTCGCAGCGCTGACAGCATCGCGCTGATGGCCAAGGCATGGGGCGACTACAAGCGCGGTTCACAGCGAGTCTCGGTTGAACTGCTTAAGCGCGGTGATCGTCGCGTTCTGCTCGCCCAGCGCCGAGCGCGAAGGGCGGCGACCGACGCCGAGACCGTGTACCACCAGCGAGGCGGCGCCGATCTGGCCAACCACATCAACCTCGACAAGTTGCTCAAGGTGCGCGAACGGGCTGGTTTGAGCTGATCGGCCGGCTCTGCCGCCGCCGTTGCGGCCAGCCCGGCCGGGTCGACGGGCAACGAGACGCACGCCCGCGTATTTATCCGCTTACAACCCGGTTTGGGGACAGCCGGCGATTAGAACCCGGCTGTAGCTGGTGCCGCTGTTTGGCGCGAGAAACGGAAGCAACGCGCGTTGTCAGACTCACACCTGGCGACGATGCGGCTCCATGTCCCGAAGCGTGCCCCCAACCCGGCAATAGTGACCCTCGTACCTATGCCGGCGGTCCCGTGAACTTCCCAATCACCAAGAAACCCCTGCTCAGAGACCATTCTCAAGCCGAAGGTCCCGGGTTCCACTCCCGTCGCCCGCGTGCTTTCGATGGCTCGTACCTTAGGTAGTAGGCGCTCAGCTACTAGGTGCGCATGCGGTACGCGGTGCCGCTCCGCAGCCGCGCCGAGAACGCGTCGGCCACGTC
>JAOPZD010000543.1 GCA_025964295.1 Conexibacter sp. | reverse complement strand
AGCTGGGCCTGCATCCGCTGCGCCCCGAGCGCACGTGGCCGGCCGGTGGGATCGGCGTCGGCACCGCCGTGCGCCTGGACTGTGGCGCGTTCGAATGCACGCTCGTGCCGCGCCGGCCCGGCGCCGCGGGGTGGCAGCCGGCGATGGCCGTCTGACCGCCCCTGTCCCGGGTAGGCTGACCGGGAATGCCGTCCCTCGTACGGCGCGTGGCGGCGCTCGCTCTCACCGCCCTGGTCCTCTACGGCGTCGCCCCGGCGATCGGCGAGGTGCTGGGCGCATGGCCCAAGGTGGCCCACCTCAAGCCCTGGTGGCTGGCCGGCATGCTGATCGCCGAGGCCGCCTCCTGCTGGTGTCTGTGGGAGCTGCAGGCGCTGTCGATCGGCACGCGCGACACGGTCGGCGTCGCGACCTCGCAGCTGGCCGGCGGGGCCCTGGGCCGGGTGATCCCCGGCGGCGCGGCCACCGCGGCGGCCACGCAGTACAACATGCTCAACGCGGCCGACGTCCCGCGCGCGTCGGTCGCCACCGGGCTGGCCGCGGCGACCGTGCTGCAGGTCGCGGGCCTGTGCGTGCTGCCGGTGCTGGCGCTGCCGGCGATCGTCTTCGGCCTGACCGTCCCGCAGACGCTGCTGGAGACCGCGATCCTGGGCCTCGGCCTGTTCGTCGCGATGTTCACCGTCGGCGTCGCCGTGGCGCGCAGCGAGCGCACGCTGCGCTGGGTCGGCCGGATCGCGGTGCGGGTCAGCCGCCACCTGCCCGGCGACCGGGCGCTGGCGCCGACGCTCCCCGACCGCCTCGTCGTCCAGCGCGACGAGGTGGCCGAGCGCCTCGGCGACCGCCTGCTCTACGCGTGCGGCGCGGCGATCGGCCGCTGGGCCTTCGACCTGCTGGCGCTGGTCACCGCGATCATCGCCGTCGGCGCCCATCCGCAGTTCTCGCTCGTCCTGCTGGCCTACGTCGCCGCCCAGCTGCTCGCGCAGATCCCGGTGACGCCGGGCGGCATCGGCGTCGTCGAGGCCGGCCTGACCGCGACCCTCGCGCTGGCCGGCGTCCACGGCGGCGACGCCGCGGTCGCGACGCTCGCCTACCGCCTGGTGTCCTACTGGCTCATGCTGCCGGCTGGGCTGGTGGGCTGGATCGTCCACCGGCGCCGGCTGGCGGTCGCCCCGTCGACGTGAGGTCGTCGGCGATGCTGCGCAGCGCCCAGCCGCCGACCATGAGCATCGTCCCGCGCACGACGAACCCGATGCCGACGAGCACGGCCACCGTGCCGAGCCCGACGTCGGGCAGCGCGAGGATCAGGATCCCCAGCGCGATGTCGATGACGCCGCCCAGCGCGCGCAGCAGCCGCTGAGGTCCCGCCCCGACCAGCGCGCGGATCACGTCCACCAGCCCGTCGAGGACGAGCCAGATCCCCAGCGCCAGGATCAGCACGAGCAGCGTGTCGCCGGGGCGGCGCATGACGACCAGGCCGCCGATGATGCCCAGCAGCCCGAGGACGATCCGCAGCGTGCGGTCCTGCGCCTCGTCGTCGGCGATCGCCTCGCCGATCAGCAGCGCGCTGAGCAGGGTGATGTTCACGCCCGCGATGAGCGCCAGCGCCAGCAGCGTCTCCCCGGGCCAGACGATCGCCAGCACGCCGGCGATGACCGAGAGCAGCCCGGCCGCCACCGGGATCCACCAGACGCTGGTCCAGCTGCGTGCCTGCGTTCCCGCGCTCATCGCCGCTCCTTCGCCGTGGTCGGTGCGGTGACCGTAGGAGGCGGGCGGGTGGGAGCGGATCACCCGGTCGGGGGGATCCGCCTCCCCCCGTCGAGGGAGGCCGCGCGGGGCGTGTGACCCACCTCACGGTGTCGTTGCTCAAGCAACGGCCTAGCGTGTCCGAACTCCCCAAACGACCCCTGCCATGACCCTCCTCGCCTTCGCCTCCACCACCGCCATCGTCATCGGCCTCTGCGCCGCAGTCCCCCAGCTGACCGCGATGGTCCGCGCCCGCTCCGCCGCCGGCCAATCGGCCCTCGGCTGGACGCTCGGCGCGTTCGTCAACTTCCTGATGGCCTACGTCAACCTCGCCGGCTACCACGCCACGGCGCTGGCGCTCGGCAACGTCGCCAGCCTCACGCTGTGCCTCGTCGCGGTCGCGCTGGTCGCGCGCTTCGGCGACGCGGGCGCCCCCGCCGCGCCGGCGGTCGCCGGCGCCGGCGACGACGCGCCGGTCTCCGTCCACGAGCTGCCCACCGGCGAGTTCTGGGCGCTGCGCGCCCAGCTCGAGCACGAGGCGCGCCGGCGCGACGACCGGCGCGAGCTCGCCTTCGCGGCCTAGGCCGCGGCGGTCCGCTCCGGCGCGGCGTCGGCCACCGGCTGGGCGTCGCCCAGCGCGGTCTCCGGCACGCCGAACGCCTCGACCAGGTCGGTGGCGTGCGGCCGTAGCGTGGCGCACAGCGCGTTGACGGCCTTGATGACCGCCTTGGAGCGCGTCGAGGACAGCCGGCCGTGCTCCTGGAACCAGCCGCGCTCGGCCTCGATCGTGCTCAAGGCGTACAGGTCGCAGAGGCGGTCCAGCAGCCACCGCGAGCCCGGGTCCGGGCAGCGGTCGACGGCCGCGGCGAAGGACTCCATCACCACGCAGTCGACGTAGGCGCGCGCGGCGGCGACGAGGTGGTCCTGGCAGTCGTTGAGGACCGCGAACGGGTCGCGGCCGGCGTCGATGCCGCCCTTCAGCCGCCGGGCGACGCCCGACTTGACGTGGTCGGCCCGCCAGCGCAGCAGCTCGAGCTGGACCTCGCGCGAGCCGAGGTCGGCCTGGTCGTCGCGGCCGGGCAGGAGGTCGTCGGCCAGCCGCGTGAGCACCTCGCGCATCGCGCTGCGCTCGGCGACGGTCTCGAAGACCTGGCCGGCGAAGAACGCCGCGGTGCCGAGCGGGTCGAGCTCGCCGAGCTGGTCGCGGAAGTCGGTCAGCAGGTTCTTGGCCGCGAGCTGGAGCAACACGGTGTTGTCGCCCTCGAACGTCGTGAAGACGTCGGTGTCCGCCTTCAGCGCGGCGAAGCGATTGCCCTTGAGGTAGCCCATGCCGCCGCACGCCTCGCGGCACTCCTGGATCGTGCCGGTCGCGTGCCACGTGGCGACGGCCTTCAGGCCGGCGGCCAGCGTCTCGAGCTCCCGGCGCTCGCGGTCCAGCTCGGCGTCGGCGGTGAAGACGCGGTGCAGCCGCGCGACGAGCTCCTCCTGGGCGAAGTGCAACCCGTACACCTTGGCCAGCGCGGGCAGCAGCCGGCGCTGGTGGGTGCGGTAGTCCATCAACACGACCTCGGGCTGGCCGGGCGGTCCAAACTGGCGGCGCGACTCGGCATGGCGGACGGCGATCGCCAGCGCGACCTTCGTGGCGCTGATCGACGCTCCGCAGACGCTGACGCGGCCCTGGATCAGCGTGCCGAGCATGGTGAAGAAGCGCTTGGTCGGGTTCTCGATCGCCGAGGCGTAGACGCCGTCGTCGTCCACGGTGGCGTAGCGGTCGAGCAGGTTGTCGCGCGGCACGCGGACGTCGTCGAACCAGATCCGGCCGTTGTCGACGCCGTCGAGGCCGAGCTTGGCGCCGCAGTCCTCGATCCGGATCCCGGGCAGGACGTTGCCGTCGGCGTCGCGCAGCGGGACGAGCAGCGCGTGCACGCCGCGCGACTCGCCGCCGACGACCAGCTGGGCGAAGACCGCCGCCATCCGGCCGTCACGCGCGGCGTTGCCGATGTAGTCCTTGCGCGCGCTGTCGTCGGGCGTGGCGATGACGAACTCGCCGGTGGCGTCGTCGTAGGTCGCGGTCGTCGCGAGCTGCTGGACGTTGGAGCCGTGGCCGCTCTCGGTCATCGCGAAGCAGCCGGGCAGCCGCAGCGACGCGATGTCGGCGAGGTGGCGCTCGTGGTGCTTGCGCGTGCCGAGGTGGAGCACCGCGCCGCCGAAGAGGCCGAACTGCACGCCGCACTTGACCAGCAGCGAGAGGTCGCCGAAGGCGAGCGTCTCGAAGCCCGCGACGGCGCCGCCGACCTGGCCGCGGCCGCCGAACTCCTCCGGGAAGCCGCGGGCCGTCTCCCCCGCGTCGGCCAGCTCGCGCGCCCAGGCGAGGACCTGCGCGCGGTGCTCCTCCAGCGGCAGGTCGGGGCGCGGCGCGTGGCCCGGCTCGCTGAGCCACGCCCGGCACAGGTCGCGGATCTCGGCGTGCTCGCCGTCGAGGAGCGCGCGGAGCCGGGAGAGGTCGGCGGGCGGCGCGCTCGCGGCGGCCGGTGGGGTCGTGGTCGCTGCCATGGCCGTCTGATTCCCTGTCCGCACCGGAACCATGTGCAACGGAATGCAGAATCGTTGCGCGGAGCGCGCACCCAATACGGTGCGCGACGATGGCGCGAACGGCATCGCCACCGGTGCGACGGGCCAGCCAATAGCGTCCGCGGGCGATGGCGCGACGCCGCTCCAGCCCCGAGATCCTCGCCCGACGCGGCGACCTGCTCGTCCAGCGCGATGCCGACCGGCCCACCGGGCGGCTGCTGCGCCAGGGCGACATGGACGCCTCCTACGTCGATCTCGCCGACCCGCGCCACCTCGAGTTCGACTACCTGCGCCGGATGCGCGACGTCGTCGAGGCCCTCCGGGCGCGGCGGATCGTGCACGTCGGCGGCGCGGGCTGCGCGCTGGCGCGGGCGCTGGCGGCGACCGACCGCACCCACACGCGCCGCCAGGAGGTCATCGAGGTCGACGCCGACGTCGTCGAGCTGGCCCGCGAGCACCTCGGGCTGCGGCGCGCGCCCGGGCTGAAGGTCCGGATCGCCGACGGCCGCGCCCACCTGGCCAAGCGCCCGGACGGGTCGGTCGACGCGCTGCTCCTCGACGCGTTCGTCGGCGCGCGCGTGCCGCGCCATCTCGCCACGCGCGAGGCCCTGGCCGACGCGGCGCGCGTGGTCGCTCCCGGCGGCGCGATGGCGGTCAACGTCGTCGACGCGCCGCCGATGGACGACGTGCGCGCGATCGCCGCCGGGCTGCGCGAGCGCTTCGCCACGGTCGCCGCGCTGGGCGCC
>JAOPZD010000408.1 GCA_025964295.1 Conexibacter sp. | reverse complement strand
GCCGCCAGCCCGGAGCTGCTGATCCGCCGCGACGGCGAGCGCGCCGCGACGCTGGCGCTCGCCGGCTCGACGCGCCGCAGCGCCGACCCCGCCGTCGACGACCACCTCGGCGAGCGCCTGCTGCGCTCCACCAAGGACCGCGAGGAGCAGGCGATCGTCGCCCGCCGCATCGCCCGGACGCTGCGGCCCTACGCGGTCTGGGTGACCGCGCCCGAGGAGCCCGAGGTCGTCAAGATGGCCAACATCCAGCACTTGGGCACGCCGATCCGCGCGCAGCTGTCGCGGTCGGTCAGCGCGATCGAGCTCGCCGGGCTGCTGCACCCGACGCCGGCGGTCGGCGGCGAGCCGCTGCCGGTCGCCGCGCCGCTGATCCCCGCGCTGGAGGGCCTGGACCGTGGCTGGTACGCCGGCCCGGTCGGCTGGACTGACCTCGACGAGGACGGCGAGTTCGTCGTCGCGCTGCGCTGCGCGCTGCTGCGCGGCCGCGAGGCCCGCTGCTACGCGGGCGTCGGCGTCGTGCGGGACTCCGACCCGGCGGCCGAGCTGGCCGAGACCGAGGTCAAGCTCCAGGCGCTGCTGCCGGTCCTGGCGGGCTGACGTCGGCGACCGGCGCGCCCTTCGCGCGCCGCCACACGCCGACGACGTCGCGCACGGTCGCGCTGCGCCACGTCGAGCGGCCGTCCAGCGGCCGCACCGCGAGGTCGAAGCGCCCCGACTCGCGCTGCTCGATGCCCTCGACCAGCGCGTGGAAGCGCCGGCCCTTGCGGTCGATCTCGACGATGTCGCCCGGGGCGATGCCCTTCGAGGTCAGGCGCGGCGCGGGCGCGACGCGCACCTCGCCCGCGGCGGGCTCGGGCTCGCCGAGGAGGGAGATCTGCTGGCCTGCGGACACGCCCGGCAGGCTACGCGGCCCCGCGGCCATCTGTCCGGGGGCTGACGCACCGTGGGCAAAGCTCCACATTGCCGTGTCCGCCTGGGTACACCGCGCTCCGTGGCCCTGGATGCGTCCTCCATCTCATCGATCGAGGCTCCTTCGCGGCGACGGCGCACGCCGTCGATCGCCGAGTGGGGGCCGCTGCGGGCCGTCGGCGTCGTGGTCCTCGGCCTTGCGCTCGGCCTCGGCGCCGCCGCGCTGGTGGTCTTCGCCATCGACGACGGCCGCGCGGTCACCGCCGCGTCCGGGCTGCTGACCGACATCATCCTGCTCGCCGTCGTGGTCGCCTTCGCCGCCCGCCGCGCCCAGCGGTTGCGCGGCGCGACCCTCGGGCTGCGCCGGACGTCGTTCTGGCCCGCGCTGGGCTGGAGCGCCGCGGTGCTCGCCGGCGTCTGGCTGGTCGAGGGCCTCCTCGCCGTGCTCCTCGGTGGGGGCGGGAGCTCGCACAGCGGTCGCCACGCCGCCGCGCACTTCGACCCGGCCGTCGCGGTCCTGCTCGTCGGGGCCGTCGCGGTGTCGGCGCCGATCGTCGAGGAGATCGCCTTCCGCGGCTACCTCTTCCCGGCGCTGACCGGCTGGCGCGGCCCGTGGGTCGGCGCGGTCGTCACCGCGATCCTCTTCGGCGCCGGCCACGTGCTCGCGCTGCCGCCGGCGTTCCTGGCCGGCGCGGCCGTCTTCGGCTTCGGCGCCTGCCTGCTGCGGTGGTTCACCGGGTCGCTGCTGCCCGGCATCGCGGTCCACTCCTTCAACAACGCGATCGTGCTCGCCGCCCTCAGCGAAGGCCAGCTGCTCTGGGCGATCCCGGTCGCGCCGCTGCTCTGCCTCGCGCTCGTCGCGCCGTTCAGCGCCACGCGGGCCGAGGACGTCGAGGCGGCCGTCGCCGCTCCGGTCCAGCCCTGATCACCGCACCGCCCAGCCCCATCGACCACCCGGAGGAACCAGCATGTCGACCAACCCGTCCGCCACGCCGCTCGACCAGCATGCCTCGCCCGTCCGCGCGCGCGGCCAGGTCTCCGGCCTGGCCATCGGCGCCTTCATCTGCGGCCTGCTCGGCGCGCTGACCGCCGTCTTCATCATCCCCGGCGCGATCCTCGGGATCATCGGCCTGGTGCTCGGCCTGACCAGCCGGGGCAACAGCAAGCGCGCGGGCCAGCGCCCGGCGTGGCAGGCGACGGCCGGCGCGGTCCTCGGCGGCCTGGCCCTGCTGGCCATCGTCGGCATCATCATCGCCGCCGCGGCGTCCTAGTAGGTCGGCTAGAGCAGCGGGTCGCGGTCGGGCGTGGGCGCCAGCCACACGCGCGGGCCGCGCAGCTGCGCGAGGTGGTCGGCCGTCGGCCGGTCGCTGCGCGCGGCGATCGTCGTGAGGGCGAGCAACATCACGAACGCACCGAGCCAGGCAGCCGAGAGGGCGACGATCCACACCATCGTGGCGCCACCCTACCCCGGCTGGCGGAGTTCGTCACCTGTCCGAGCCGACGCGCCCGCCGAGCGCCTGGGAGACCGCCTCCCAGGCGCGCCGGTGCAGCGTGACGTTCGCGGCGCGCTCCGTGCGCAGGTGGACGACCGTGGTGCCCTGCGGCACGGCGTCCAGCGCCGTCCGCAGCGCGGCCAGGTCGTCGACCGCGAGGTAGCGCGCGTCGTACAGCGCGGCGGCCCGCGCGACGTCCAGGCCGGTCGGCGTGAGCACGTGCTCCTCGTACTCGGCGCCCTGCGTGGAGACCGGCAGGAAGTCGAAGATCCCGCCGCCGCCGTTGTCGACGACGACGATCGTCAGCGCGACGCCCAGGCGCCGCCCGGCGAGCAGCCCGCCGACGTCGTGGGCCAGCGCCACGTCGCCGATCAGCAGGTAGGTCGGGGCGTCGGAGGCGGCGGCGACGCCGTAGGCGGTGGAGATCGTGCCGTCGATGCCGTTGGCGCCGCGGTTGGCCAGCGCGCGCGGCGGGACGTCGAGCACCGGCCAGAACGTCTCGACGTCGCGGATCGGCATCGACGCGGCGACCACGACGGTGGCGCCGGCCGGGACCGCGGTGGCCAGCTCGCGCGCGATGCGCGGCTCGTTGAGCGCGTCCTCGCCGAGCGTCGCGGCGAGGGCGTCGGCGGCCAGCGCGTCGGCGTCGCGCCAGCGTCCGAGCCAGGCGTGGTCGGTGGCGAAGGTCTCGTCGATCGCGCCCAGCGCGGTGGGGTCCAGCGCGAGGATCGCGGTCAGCGCCGCGTCGGGATCCGGCCAGTCGCCGGCCGGCACGAGCGCGAGCTGCGCGACGTCGTCGTCGAGCGCGGCGAGCCACTGGCGCAGCGGCTTGGACGTCGGCAGGTCGCCGACGCGCAGGACGCAGCGCGGCGTGACGGTCTGCCCCCACGCGGCGTCGCGCAGCAGCGCGTCGTAGTGGGCGATCGCGGCGCCGCCG
>JAOPZD010000376.1 GCA_025964295.1 Conexibacter sp. | reverse complement strand
AGGCGCGCCCGCCGCTGGCCGCCGGCGCGGCCGCCGCGCTGCTCGGCGTCGCGGGCGCCACCGTGGTGCTCTTCGGCCTGCGCGAGATCGCGCCGGTCACCTCGCTCGGCGTCGTCTACCTGCTCGTCGTCCTCGTCGTCTCGGCCTACTGGGGCCTCGCGCTCGGGATCGCCACGTCGCTGCTCAGCGCGTTGGCCTACAACTTCTTCCACATCCCGCCGACCGGGCGCTTCACGATCGCCACGAACGAGAACTGGGTCGGCCTGCTCGCCTTCCTGGCGGTGGCGGCCGCCGCCAGCGCCGTCGCCGAGCTGGCGCGCGAGCGCGCGGTCGAGGCGATGCAGCGCCGCGCCGAGGCCGACCTCTCCGCCGCCGCGGCCCACGCGCTGCTCGGTGGCGCGCGGCTCGAGGACGGCCTGGCCCAGACCGCGCACGGGATCGCCACCGCGCTGGGCCTGCCCTCGGCGCGGCTCGTCCTCGGCGACGCGGCGGGCGAGGCCACCGAGCGGCGCACGACCTACCCGCTGCGCGACGCGGCCGGCCAGACGATCGCCACGCTGGTCCTGCCCGCCGCGCTGGCGCCCGCGATCGACGCCCGCCTGCGGGAGCGCATCGTCCCGGCGCTGGAGACCATCCTGGCCGGCGGGATCGAGCGCGAGGCCCTGCTCGACGAGGTCGTCGAGACGAGCGCGCTGCGCCGCAGCGACGACCTCAAGACCGCGATCCTGCGCGCGGTCAGCCATGACCTGCGCTCGCCGCTGACCGCGATGGTCAGCTCCGGCGAGGCGCTCGGCTCCTCGGCGCTCGACGACGAGGACCGCGCCGCGCTCAGCGCCGGGATCGTCGCCGAGGGCGCGCGGCTGGAGCGGCTGATCGGCAAGCTGCTGGACCTCTCGCGCCTGGAGGCCGGCGAGGCCGCGCCGCGGCTGGACTGGGTCGACGTCGGGGAGGTGCTCACCGCCGCGCGCGACGACCTCGGCGCGGCGGCCGGCGCCGACGTCGTCACGCTCCAGCTCGACCGCGACCTCCCGGCGCTGCGCGCCGACGCCGTCCAGCTCGAGCGCGCGTTCGCCAACCTGATGGAGAACGCGATCGCCCACGGCGGGCGCCGGCCGGTGTCGGTCCGCGCCCGCGCGGTCGGCTCGCGCCTGGTCGTCCGCGTCGTCGACCGCGGCCCGGGCGTCCCGCTCGCCGAGCAGGCCCGCATCTTCACGCCGTTCTACCGCGCCGAGGGCGCCGGCACCACCGCCACCGGCTCGGGCCTCGGCCTCGCGATCGTGCGCGGGTTCGTGGAGGCCAACGGCGGCACCGTGCGCGTCGAGTCGCTCCCCGGCCAGGGCGCGAGCTTCGTCGTGGAGCTGCCGCTGGACGGCCTACCCGCGCAGCGCCCATGAGCCGGCGCCGCATCCTCGTCTGCGACGACGAGCCCCAGATCCTCCGCGCGCTGAAGGTCATCCTGCGCGAGGCCGGCTTCGAGGCGGTGCCCGCCGAGACCGCCGAGGAGGCGCTGGACCGCGCGGCCGTCCACCCGCCCGACGCGGCGATCCTCGACCTCGTCCTGCCCGACGGCGACGGCGTCGAGGTCTGCCGCCAGATCCGCAGCTGGAGCCCGATGCCGATCATCGTCCTCAGCGCGGTCGGCGAGGAGGACGCCAAGGTCCGCGCGCTGGAGGCGGGCGCCGACGACTACGTCACCAAGCCGTTCGGCGCGCGCGAGCTGATCGCCCGCCTGGAGGCCGCGCTGCGGCGCGTGTCGGGCGGCGCGCCGAGCGAGCCGCGCATCACCGCCGACGGCCTGGAGATCGACCTCGCGGCGCACACGGTCACCCGCGACGGCGCCGAGGTCCACCTGACGCCGATCGAGTTCCGGCTGCTCGAGGCGCTCGCGCGCAACCGCGGCCGGCTGATGACCCACCGCGCGCTGCTCGTCGAGGTCTGGGGCCCGGAGTACGCCGAGGACGTGACGGTCCTGCGCGGCCACGTCGCCAACCTGCGGCGCAAGATCGAGCCGGCCGACGGGCATCGCTACGTCCGGACCGACCCGGGCGTCGGCTACCGCTTCGCCGGCTGAGCCACGGCGGCGCGAGCCGCCACCGCGAGCCCCCTGTACGAAATCTGTACGCGCTGATAGCCAACGCGTACGGGAACCCAATGCCCGCGGCCTGATCGTGTCCGCATGGACCTTCTTGCCCTCGCTCTGCTCGTCGCGGTCTTCGCGTCGCTCTGGGCCCTCGTCGAGCTCCTCGACCGCGTATGAGCGCGTCCGACCTCTTCGGCCTCGTCGTCTCCGTGGTCGTCCTCCTCTACCTGCTCTACGCGCTGCTGCGCGGCGAGCGCTTCTAGCGCGCCATGACCCAGGGCTCTCTCCAGATCGCGCTGTTCTGCGTGGTCATCGTCGCCACCGTCCCGCTGCTGGGCGGCTACATGGCGCGCATCTTCCGCGCCGAGCACCTGCCGCTGGACCCCAGGCTCCCCGACCAGGACTGGAAGGCCTACGCCAAGTCGCTGCTGGTCTTCACGACGCTCTTCAGCGTCGTCCTCTTCGCGATCCTGCGCACCCAGGGGCACCACCCCTTCAACCCCGGGCACTTCACCTCCGGGACGTGGGACCTGTCGTTCAACACCACGGCGTCGTTCCTGAGCAACACCAACTGGCAGTTCTACGGCGGCGAGACCACGTTGTCGTACTTCAGCCAGATGGCCGGCCTGGCCGTCCAGAACTTCGTCTCGGCCGCGGTGGGCATCGCCGTGCTCGTCGCCCTGATGCGCGGCCTCGCCGCGCGCGGCGGCGACGGCAAGCTCGGCAACTTCTACAAGGACATCACGCGGATCATCCTGTACGTCCTGCTGCCGCTGTCGGTCATCGGCACGGTGGTCCTCGTCTCCCAAGGCGTCATCCAGACCCTCGGCGGGACCACCGGCGGCATCGCCCGCGGCCCGGTCGCCTCGCAGGAGGCGATCAAGCTGCTGGGCACCAACGGCGGCGGGTTCTTCAACGTCAACTCGGCCTACCCCTTCGAGAACCCCACGGCGTTCTCGAACTTCTTCGAGATGACCATGATCCTGTGCATCCCGGCGTCGCTGCCCTACACCTACGGGCGGCTGGTCGGGAGCCGCCGGCAGGGCTGGACGATCTTCGGCGTGATGTTCGCGATGTTCGCCGTGTCGGTGATCGTCGTCTACGCGGCGGAGAGCCACGGCACGCCGGCGGCGCACGCGGCGGGCGTCCTGGGCGCCAACATGGAGGGCAAGGAGCAGCGCTTCGGCGTCGCCTCGTCCTCGCTGTTCACCGCCATCACCACCGTCGTCTCCTGCGGCGCGGTCAACACGGCGTTCGAGTCGCTCACCGGCCTCGGCGGCCTGGTCCCGATGGTCAACCTCGGCTACTCGGAGTCCGTCTTCGGCGGCGTCGGGACCGGGTTGTACATGATGCTCCTGTTCGTCCTGCTCGCCGTGTTCATCGGCGGCCTGATGGTCGGGCGCACGCCGGAGTACCTGGGCAAGAAGATCGAGCCCAAGGAGGTCAAGCTCGTCGTGGTCGGCGCGCTGTTCACCGCGATGATCGTCCTGGTCTTCGCCGCGCTGGCGGTGGGCACGAAGTACGGCGCGCCGTCGACCTTCGCCTCCGGCCCGCAGGGCTTCAGCGAGAACTTCTACGCCTACCTCTCGCAGGCCAACAACAACGGGTCGGCGTGGGCCGGCTACACCGGCTACCTCCAGCCCAACGCGCCGGGCAACGCGGGCGCCCACGGCATCACGTTCGCCGACGTCGGGGGCGGCCTGGCGATGCTCTTCGGGCGCTACGTCCCGATCCTCGCGGTCCTCGCCGTGGCCGGCTCGCTGGCCCGCAAGAAGGTCAGCCCGGCCGGCCTGGGCACGATGCGCACCGACACGCCGACCTTCGGCTTCCTGCTCGTCGGCGTCGTCGTCCTGATCGGCGCCCTGACGTTCCTCCCGGCCCTGCTGCTCGGGCCGGTCGTCCAATCCCTCACCACGACCCTCTTCTAGGGGACCAACACCATGCGCAAGGACCTCCTTCGCTCCGCCGTCGCCATCGTCGCCTGCACGCTGCTGCTCGGCTTGGCCTATCCGCTCGTCATGACCGGGATCGCCCAGGTGGCCTTCCCGGGCAAGGCCGACGGGTCGCTGATCAAGGCCGGCGGCAAGGTCGTCGGCTCGACGCTGCTGGCCCGCGACGTCAAGGACAGCCCGAAGTACTTCCACCCACGCCCGTCGGCCACCGGCTACAGCGCGTCGGTGACGTTCTTCGCCAACCGCGGCCCCAACCAGCGGGCCACGATGGTGCTGACCCGCCAGCACGTCGACGCCTACATCAAGGCGGAGTCCCCGTACACGCCGGGGCTGACCGCCGCCCGCGTGCCGAGCGACGCCGCCACCTTCTCGGCCTCCGGCGTCGACCCGCACATCTCCAAGGCCAACGCGGCCATCCAGGCGCACCGCATCGCCGCGGTGCGCCGGCTCCCGCTCGCCCGCGTCCGGCAGCTCATCGCCGAGAACACCGACGGCCGCGGCCTCGGCGTCTTCGGCGAGCCCGGCGTGAACACGACGACGCTCAACCTCGCCCTCGACCAGGAAGCTCGATGACCCTGCAGCGCTCCACCCTGATCAGCGCGGTCGCCAAGCTCGACCCGCGGATCCAGGTCCGCAACCCCGTGATGTTCGTCGTCGAGATCGGCGCGGTCATCGCGACCGGTGCCGGCATCGTCGGCGGCGGGACCGATCCGCGCTGGTTCACCTTCACGGTCGCCGTCTGGCTGTGGCTGACCGTGATCTTCGCCAACCTCGCCGAGGCGCTGGCCGAGGGCCGCGGCAAGGCCCAGGCCGACACGCTGCGCGCGATGCGCTCCGAGACCACGGCGCGCCTGCGCGACGGCACGACCCGGCCCGCCGCCGAGCTGCACCGCGGCGACGTGGTGGTCGTCGAGGCCGGCGAGGTCATCCCCGGCGACGGGACGGTGATCGAGGGCATCGCCTCGGTCGACGAGTCGGCGATCACCGGTGAGTCGGCGCCGGTCATCCGCGAGTCCGGCGGCGACCGCAGCGCGGTCACCGGCGGCACGCGCGTGCTCTCCGACCACATCGTCGTGGAGATCACGCAGGAGCCGGGGCAGTCGTTCCTGGACCGGATGATCGCGCTCGTCGAGGGCGCGCAGCGGCGCAAGACGCCGAACGAGATCGCGCTGAACATCCTGCTGGCCGGGCTGACGATCGTCTTCCTGGTCGTCGTCGCGACGCTGCTGCCGTTCGCGCGCTACGCCGGCTCGAACATCTCGATGACGACGCTCATCGCGTTGTTGGTGGCGTTGATCCCGACGACCATCGGCGCGCTGCTCAGCGCGATCGGCATCGCGGGCATGGACCGCCTCGTGCGCCGCAACGTGCTCGCGCTCAGCGGCCGCGCGGTCGAGGCGTCCGGCGACGTCGACGTCCTGCTGCTCGACAAGACCGGCACGATCACGCTCGGCAACCGCCAGGCGGCCGAGCTGCTGCCGATGCCCGGCGTCGCCGAGGCCGAGCTGGCCGAGGTCGCGCAGCTCGCGTCGCTGGCCGACGAGACGCCCGAGGGCCGCTCGATCGTCGTGCTGGCCAAGCAGTACGGGATCCGCGAGCATGACCTGGGCGCGGGCGGGGCCGACGTCCCGCGGTTCGTCCCGTTCACCGCGCAGACGCGGATGAGCGGCGTCGACTACAACGGCACGCGCCTGCGCAAGGGCGCCGCCGACTCCATCGTCGCCTTCGCCGAGAGCGAGGGCGGCCGCGTCCCCGACGAGCTGCGCGGCGTCGTGGACCGCGTCGCCCGCGAGGGCGGCACGCCGCTGGCCGTCGCGCGCGACTCGCAGGTGCTCGGTGTCGTCTACCTCAAGGACACCGTCAAGGACGGGATGAAGGCGCGCTTCGAGCAGCTGCGCGCGATGGGCATCCGGACGGTGATGGTCACCGGCGACAACCGGCTGACCGCGGCGAAGATCGCCGAGGAGGCCGGCGTCGACGACTTCCTGGCCGAGGCCACGCCGGAGCGCAAGATGGAGCTGATCCGCGCCGAGCAGGCCGAGGGCCGGCTGGTGGCGATGACCGGCGACGGCACCAACGACGCGCCGGCGCTCGCGCAGGCCGATGTCGGCGTGGCGATGAACACCGGGACCCAGGCCGCCCGCGAGGCGGGCAACATGGTGGACCTCGACAGCAACCCGACGAAGCTCATCGAGATCGTCGAGGTCGGCAAGCAGCTGCTCATCACGCGTGGCGCGCTGACGACGTTCTCGATCGCCAACGACGTGGCCAAGTACTTCGCGATCCTGCCGGCGATCTTCGTGGCGACCTACGCGGCCCCCGGCCACGCCGCCGGCCCGCTGGACGCGTTGAACATCATGTCGCTCGGCTCGCCGCGGTCGGCGATCATCTCGGCCATCGTGTTCAACGCGATCGTCATCCCGATGCTGGTGCCGGTCGCCCTGCGCGGCGTGGCCTACAAGGCCGTCGGGGCGACCGCGCTGCTGCGGCGCAACCTGCTGATCTACGGGCTCGGCGGCCTGGTCGCCCCGTTCATCGGGATCAAGCTCATCGACCTGCTGGTGCACAACGTGCTGGGAGCGTGAGTGGACCTCGCGTCGCCCTCCGACGACCGCGGGCACCTGAAGGTGTTCCTCGGGATGGCCGCGGGCGTCGGCAAGACGGTGCGGATGCTCCAGGAGGGGCGCGGCGAGCTCGAGGCGGGGCGCGACGTCGTGATCGGGCTGCTGGAGACCCACGGGCGCGCCGACACGCTGGCCGCCGCGACGGGGATGGAGCGCCTGGCGCGCCGGCGCATCACCTACCGCGCCTCGACGCTGGAGGAGCTCGACCTGCCCGGCGTCCTGGCGCGCGCGCCGGAGCTGTGCCTGATCGACGAGCTGGCCCACGCCAACGCGCCGGGCGTCGAGCACGCCAAGCGCTTCGCCGACGTCGAGGACGTGCTCGCCGCGGGCATCGACGTGTACTCCACCATGAACGTCCAGCACCTCGAGTCGCTCAACGACACGATCGCCGAGCTCAGCGGGGTCCGGGTGCGCGAGACCGTGCCGGACTCCGTCCTCCAGCGCGCCGACGAGGTGGTCATCGTCGATCTCACGCCCGAGGCGCTGCTGGAGCGGCTGCGGGCGGGGAAGGTCTACCCGGCCGAGCGCATCGACGCCGCGCTGCAGGGCTTCTTCAAGATCGAGAACCTCAGCGCGCTGCGCGAGACCGCGCTGCGCCAGGTCGCCCAGGAGGTCGAGTCGCGCCGGGCGGGGATCGCCGAGGCGCTGGGCACGCGCACCGAGCACGTCGAGGCCGACGCGGTCGCGGCGGTCGGCGAGCGGCTGCTGGCGCTGGTCGAGCCCTACGCGGGCGCGCAGCGGCTCGTGCGCCGGGCGTGGCGGTCGGCGCAGCGCCTCGGCGCGGACCTCGACCTGCTGTGGGTCGCGCGGCCGGGTCGCGCGACCGACCTCGACGACGACACGGAGCGCTCGCTGCACGCCCTGCGCCAGCTGGCGTCGGTGCTCGGCGCCGAGCTGCTGGTCGAGGAGGGCGACGACGTCGCCGAGACCGCTGCGCGGGTCTGCGCCGAGCGCGGCACGACGTACGTGCTGCTCGGCGCCTCGCGCCCGGCGCGCGGGCTGGCGCGGCTGCGCGAGCCGCTGGCG
>JAOPZD010000359.1 GCA_025964295.1 Conexibacter sp. | reverse complement strand
GCGGCTGACCCGCAGCGCGCGCAGGCCGCCGCGCCGTGCGGCGAGCAGGACGAGCATCGCGACGCCGGCCAGGACGAAGCGCACGCCGGCGCCCAGCGCCGGCGGGACGGTCTCGACCATCACGCGGATCGCCAGGTACGTCGAGCCCCAGATGAGGTAGATGGCGCCGAGCGCCGCCCACACCCGCATCGCCTGAGGAGGGGGATGGCTTGTCGAGGGTGGGGCGGCGCCGCGGCGCATCTGGCCCGGGGCCTACCCGCGCGCGAGCGCGGGACGCCCCCGGGTGTTCGCACCCACGCGCCGGAGGAGATCCCGGCGCCCGGAGCTGCTGCGCGCCGTCGCGTCGGCGGCGTGCAGTCGCAGGAGGGCGACCAGGTCGGCGGTGGGGGCGAAGGGATCGGCGATCGCGCGGCCGTCGGCCGGGCTCAGCGCCGCGAGGATCATGGCGTCGCGCTCGGCGACGACGACGCGGCCGGTGAGGGGCCGGCGGCTGTCGAGCGCCGCGAGGCGCACGAGCGTGGCGTGGTCGTCGGGGTACGCGGGGCGGATGACCAGCGCTTCCAGGGCGGGGAGGGAGGGAGAGGGGAGGGCGCTGCCGGACATGGACACCATCATGGTGTTTGGGGCCGATAAGCTCAAATGACATTTGGTGACCGGCGGAGTAAGTTCTGCTTATGCTCGACGTCCGCCGTCTCAGGGTCCTGCGCGAGGTCGCCTCGCACGGCTCGTTCTCCGCCGCCGCCGAGGCGCTGTCCTACACGCAGTCGGCCGTCTCCCAGCAGATCGCCGCGCTGGAGCGCGAGGCGGGCTCGCGGCTGGTGGAGCGCTCGGCGCGCGGCGTCAAGCTCACCGACGCCGGCCGCGCGCTCGTCACCCACACCGACGCGATCCTCGCGCGCCTGGCCGACGCCGAGGAGGAGCTGCAGGCGATCAACGGCCTGCGCGGCGGCCGGCTGCGCCTCGCGGCCTTCCCGTCGGCGTGCGCCACGCTGATCCCGCTCGCGGTCGCCCGCTTCCGCGAGCGCCACCCCGGCGTCGACCTGTCGCTCTGCCCGGCCGAGCCCGACGAGGGGCTGCGCCTGCTGCGCGCCGGCGAGATGGACGTCGCGCTGTCGATCGAGGCGACCTTCTCGACGCGCGCCGAGGGCGACCTCGACACGCTCGCGCTGCTCGACGATCCCATGTACATCATGTTGCCGCGCGACCATCCGATGGCGGGCCGGTCCCGGCTGAAGCTCAGCGATCTCGCCGACGACCCGTGGATGATCGGCACTGCGGGCACCTGCCCGGACACGAGCATCTTCCTGCGCGCCTGCCAGGTCGCGGGCTTCGAGCCCGACATCGCCTTCAACCTGGACGACTACAACGCGATCCAGGGCTTCGTCGCCGCCGGGATGGGCATCTCCTTCATCCCCGACCTGGCGCTGATCAACGTCCGCGACGACATCGTCATCCGGTCGTTCGGGCCGCGGCCGCCGGTGCGGCGGATCGTCGCGATGACGCTGGCCGACTCGTTCCGCTCGCCGGCCAAGCAGGCGATGCTCGACGTCCTGGTCGAGGTCGCGGGCGAGTTCGGCGCGCGGCGCACCGAGCTGGCGCTCGCGTCCTGAGCGGGGTCGTCTTCACCATCGGGCACTCGTCGCATCCGCTGGGGCGGTTCGCGGCGCTCCTGCGCGAGCACGGCGTGACGCAGGTCGCCGACGTGCGCCGCTGGCCGCGCTCGCGCCGGCACCCGCACTTCGATGACGACGCGCTGGCCGTCGAGCTGGCGCCGCACGGGATCGCCTACGCGCACCTCGCCGAGCTGGGCGGGCACCGCGATCCGGTGGCGGGGTCGGCGAACGACGGGTGGGACGAGCCGGCGTTCAACGGCTACGCCGACCACCTGGCGTCGGACGAGCTGGCCCGCGGCGTGGCGCGCCTGGACGCGCTGGCCGCGGCGCGGCCGACCGCGGTGATGTGCGCGGAGGGCGACTGGCGGCGCTGCCACCGGCAGCTGCTGGCGGATCTCCTGGTCGTCCGCGAGGGCGCGGTGGCGGTCTGCCACATCACGCCGTCCGGCGCGCTGGAGCCGCACGTGGTCACCGCCTTCGCCGTGGTGCAGGACGGCCTGCCGCGCTACCCGGCGCCGCAGCTCGGGCTGGGCTTCTGAGCGCTCGCCCGCCGCTCAGACGATCGGCGCGCTCAGCGACCCCAGCCCTTCGGCGGCGATCGTCACCGTGTCGCCCGGCTGCAGCCAGCGCGCCTCGCCGTCGATCCCGCCCTCGGCGTTGAGCTCGAGCAGGCAGCCGCGGTTCAGCGTCCCGGAGCCGAGGATGTCGCCGCACACCAGCCGCGTCTCCTTGGCCGCGTGGGCGACCATCTGCGGCCAGCTCCAATGCATCGCGCCCGCCGCGCTGCGCGTGAGCTCGCGGTCGCCGAGCGTCGCGGTCGCCGTCACCTGCAGCCGCCCGTCCTCCAGCGGCAGCTCGTCGGGCGTCACCAGCCACGGGCCGATCGACGTCGCGAAGTCCTTGCCCTTGGCCGGCCCCAGGCCGACGCTCATCTCGCGCCGCTGGATGTCGCGCGCGCTCCAGTCGTTGAGCAGCGTGAAGCCCGCGATCTCGCCGCCCTCGCCGATGACCGCGCCGATCTCCAGCTCGAAGTCCAGCCACTCGCAGCCGATCGGGCGCCGGACCGGGTCCCGCGGGCCCTGGATCGACGCGGGGTTGGAGAAGTAGAAGACGGGCGCCTCGTACCAGGCCTCCGGGATCTCGCCGCCGCGCAGCCGCCAGCCGGTCGCGACGTGGCCCTCGTAGGCGAAGAAGTCGCGGACGCTCGGCGGCGTGGGGACCGGGGCGAGCAGCCGGACGTCGGCGAGCGCGTGGTCGCGGC
>JAOPZD010000355.1 GCA_025964295.1 Conexibacter sp. | reverse complement strand
CCACCGACAGGCAGGAGACCGCCGCGGCGCAGACGCCCCCCAGGCTCGTGGCGATCCGCCGGGCCAGGCGCTCGGCCCAGGCGTCGTCGGCGGCCTCGAGCACGACGCTGTTGCCCCGGCCGTCGGTCAGGATCGCCGGCGTCGCGGCGATGCCGGCGACGCCAGTCGTCGTCTGGGCCAGCGACGGGAAGGTGCGCCCCATCGCGTCGGCGTCGAGGACCGGCAGGCCCAGCCGCGCCGCCCACGTCACGCAGATCAGGCCGTTCGCGCCGCCGATGGAGTAGGGCATCAGCGCGACGACCGGCTCGCCCCGGCGCTCCTGCACCGCGTCGCGCAGGACGCGGCCCTCGTCCCCGCTGGGGATCCGCTCGGTGGCGAGCATCGGTGAGCCGATCAGACCGCAGGGCATCACGAGGCCGCCGGGCGGCAGGTCGGCCGCGTCGACCACGTCGACGGGGCCGTGCCCGGCGATGGCGTGGCGGGCCATCGTCAGCGGTAGCTCGGTGTCGCCTCCGCCCCCTGCGCCGAGGAGGCCGCAGCCGCGGGCCAGGTCGCGCAGGGTGCGGTCGTCATCGAGGCGCATTGCGAAGTTCTGCCGAGCTGTGACGCGCGAACTAGCATACGCCGGTGACCTCGCTGGAGCAGCTCGTCGGGTCGCCCGCGCTCGCTCCGTGGCTGAGCTACCTCGCCCGCCCGCGGGCCGCGCCCGCGGTCCGCAGCGTTGCCCTCGTCGAGGACCTCGAGCAGCTCGAGCACGTCGCCGGCGAGGCCATCGTGCTGCTCACGCGCGAGGCGTCGTCGATCGCCCGCAGCTACCGCCTCGACGTCGCGCTGCGGATCGCCGGCAGCGCCGGGGTCGCGGCGCTGGTCCTGTCCGGCCCCGCGGTCGCCGAGGTCACGCCGGCCTCCGTGGGGCTGGCCGACCGCCTCGGCGTGGCGCTGCTCGGCGCCGAGGCCGACTGCGACCTCGCCGCGCTGGCGATCGCGATCGGGCGGGAGCTGAGCGGGGGCGCCGACGCTGCCCTGCTGCGCGCCCACACCGCGCTGCGCGCCGTCGAGGCCCACCCGGCCGACGGGCGCCCGGAGGCCATCGCCGAGCGCGCGGGTGCGGCGATGGGCATCCCCATGACCTTGGTCTCACGGCGGCCCGCCGAGGGCGCGTCGGCGGCGATCCGCGGCAACGGCCGCGCCGAGGCGTGGCTGGCCTCCACGCGCCAGGACGGCGACCTCTCGCTGGCGCTCGACCTCGCGCTGAGCGTCGCCGCGTCGGCCACGCGCCAGGCCCTGGAGCACACCCGCATCGCCCAGAGCATGCCGCTGCAGTCGCGCGCCGCCGTCCTCGGCGAGCTGCTCGTCGCGCCGCCGGCCGCGCGCGACGCGATCGCCCACCGGGCCCGCGCGCTCGGCCTGACGATCGACGGCTGGCACGTCGCCACGCGCCTGGACTTCGAGGAGCTCGCCGGCGCCGCCGGCCACGATCCCGTGGCCGCCGATCACCTGCGGGTGCACGTCGCCGAGACCGCGGTCCAGGCGCTGCGGCTGGGCGGCGGGGAGTGGCACGGCGCCCGCGCCGGGCCCGGCGTGCTGCTGATCTGCACCTACGCCGGCGATCCGGGGACGGCCAGCACGGCGAGCGTCGCCCACGCCGTCGACCGGACGATGGCCCTGCCGCGCGCCGAGCTGCCCACGACGCTGCTGCACTGCGGCATCGGCAGCGCGCACCAGGGGCCGCTCGGCCTGCTGTCCTCGGCGGCCGAGGCCAGGGCCGCGGCGGCGCTGGCCCGCAGCTCGCGGCGACCGTGGACGGCGGTGTCCTTCGACAGCGCCGGGCTGCGCCGCGGGCTGGTCGAGTGGTACGCCTCGGACACCGCGCAGGACGCGGTCGCCACCGTCCTGGCGCCGCTGGAGGGCCTGGGCGGCGCCCGCGCCGAGCGACTGATCCGCACGCTGCACGTCTACCTCGACCAGCAGGGGTCGCTGACCAAGACGGCCGAGGTCCTCAACATGCACCGCAACGCGGTGTCCTACCGGGTCAACCAGATCTTCTCGCTGCTGGAGGTCGACCCCGACAGCCCCGACGACCGGCTGCTGCTGCAGCTGGCCTGCCGCGCGCGCGAGCTCGCCACCTGACGCCGGCTTGGCGCGGGCCGGCGCGGGCCTACCTCCAGCCCTGTGGCCGGTCCGCCATGACCAGCTCGACCTTCGATCCCCGTCGTGCCGTACCCGGCGCGGCCGCCATCGGCGTCGACGCGGTCGAGCGCCTCGCGGTCGACCCCACCGTCATGGTCCTCTTCGGGGCCACCGGCGACCTGGCCCGCCGCAAGCTGCTGCCGGCCATCTACAACCTCGCCCAGGACGGCGCGCTGCCCGAGCGCTTCCACCTCGTCGGCGTCGCGCTCGACGCCCGCAGCGACGAGGACTACCGCCGCGACGCCGCCGCGGCGATCCGCCGGTTCTCGCGCCGAGCCCCGGACCCGATCGTCCTCGAGCGGCTGCTGGAGCACACCGAGCTCGTCTGCGGCGCGTTCGACGACGGCGCCACCTACGACGCGCTCGCGGCGCACCTCGCCCACTGCGACGAGCTCGCCGGCCGGCCGCTGAACCGCGCCCTGTACCTCGCCACGGCGCCGGCCTTCTTCGCCACGATCGCCGAGGCGCTCGGCGAGCACGGCCTGGCGCAGACGGCCGGCGCCGAGGTCCGCCTCGTCGTCGAGAAGCCGTTCGGCCGCACGCTGGAGGAGGCCCGCGACCTCAACCGGCGCCTGCGCGCGGTGTTCGCCGAGCCCCAGGTCTTCCGCATCGACCACCACCTCGGCAAGGAGACGGTCCAGAACATCCTGGCGCTGCGCTTCGCCAACCAGCTGTTCGAGCCGTTGTGGAACCGCAACTACGTCGCGCAGGTCCAGATCACCGCGGCCGAGGAGGTCGGCGTCGAGGGCCGCGCCGCGTTCTACGACGAGACCGGCGCCCTGCGCGACCTCGTCCAGAACCACCTCCTCCAGCTGCTCTGCCACGTGGCGATGGAGCCGCCGGTCCGGTTCGGCGCCGACGCGGTGCGCAACGAGAAGGTCAAGGTCCTGGACGCGATCCGGGCGCCGGGGCCGCACGAGGTCGACGAGCGCGCGGTGCGGGCGCAGTACGGGCCCGGCATCGTCGGCGTCGACGCCGTCCCGGGCTACGTCCAGGAGGAGGGCGTGCCGCCCGGCTCGCCGACCGAGACCTACGCGGCGCTGCGGTTGTTCGTGGACAACTGGCGCTGGGCCGGCGTGCCGTTCTACCTGCGCACCGGCAAGCGCCTTGCGCGCAAGAAGACCGAGATCGCCGTCGTCCTGCGCCCGGTCCCCCATCGCGGCTTCCGCGAGGACGGCGCGCCGCCGGTCGAGCCCAACACCATCGTGCTGGCCATCCAGCCCGACGAGGGCGCCTCGATCTCGGTCGCCGCGAAGATCCCGGGGCCGCGGCTGCGCCTGCGCTCGGTGCTCATGCAGTTCCTGTACGGGATGGAGTTCGCGTCGGACTCGCCCGAGGCCTACGAGCGCCTGCTGGTCGACGCGATGCGCGGCGACGCCACGCTGTTCACGCGCGACGACGAGGTCGAAGGGCAGTGGCGGATCGTCGACCCCGTGCTCGCCGCGTGGCGGGCGATCCCCGGCCGCCCGCCGCGCTACCCCGCGGGGTCCCAGGGCCCGCCGGAGGCGGCGGCGATCCTGTGCCCGGGGCACCGCTGGCGGGCGATCTGAGCGGCCGGGGCCTCAGGCTCCGAGCATGCTGTAGCCGCCGTCGCAGATCATGTAGCTGCCCGTGATGTGGTTGGCGTCGTCGGTGCCCAGGAAGAGCGCGGCGGCGGTCAGGTCCTCGGGCGGCGGGATGCGGCCCATCGGCGTGTCGCGGGTGATCTGCTCGCCGCGGCCGGCCTGGAAGTCGGGGCGGCTCAGGACCGCCTCGGTGGCCATGAAGCCGGGCGCGAACGTGTTGACGCGCACCTCGGGCGCGAGCACCTTGGCGTAGGACTTGGTGATCCCGAGCAGGCCGTACTTGCCCGCCGCGTAGATCGGCGCGCGCGGGCTGCCGCGCACGATGACCGTCGAGCCGATGTTCACGATCGCGCCGCGGCCGCGCGCCTTCATCGCGCTGCCGAACTCGTGGACCATCAACATGGTGCCCTTGATGTCGACGCCGAGCACGTGGTCGATCGTCGCCTCGGTCAGCTCGTCCCACGCCGTCTGCTCGGAGGCCATGTCGCCGACGTTGTTGACGAGGACGTCGACCGCTCCCGCCTCGGCCACCATGCGCTTGATGTCGTCCCACTTGGAGATGTCGCCCTGCACCAGCCGCGACGCGGCGCCCGCGGCCTCGACCCGCGCGGCGGTCTCCCGCGCGCCGGCCTCCGATCTGCGGAAGTGGACGACGACGGTGGCGGCGCCCTCCTGCGCGGCCTTGACGGCCAGCTCGGCGCCGAAGCCCGTGCCCGCGCCGGTGATCATCACGGTCCTGTCGTTCAGACGACCCATCTCGCTCCTCGTTGCCTAGACGACCGTGCGGCCGCCGTCGATGTACAGCACCTGGCCGGTGACGAAGCTTGCCTGGCGCGAGGCCAGGAAGAGCACCGGGCCGACGACCTCGGCCAGCGCGCCGAAGCGCCGCGCCGGGATCAGGTCGACGAGCGCGGCGCGCTTGTCGGGGTGCTCGGCCAGGTAGGCCTGCGTCAGCGCGGTGTCCATGTAGCCCGGCGCGACGGCGTTGACGGTCACGCCGTGCTCGGCGTACTCGTGGGCCATCACGCGCATGAGCTGGTTGATCGCGCCCTTGGTCGCCGCGTACGGGCCGTGCAGCTTGTGCCCGCTGCGGCCCGCGACCGACGAGAAGAACACGATCCGCCCGTGGCCCTGCTCGCGCATCGCGGGCGCGACGGCCTGGGCGGTCCAGAAGGCGCTCGACAGGTTGGTGGTGACGATCGCGTCCCAGTCGGCGTCGTCGTAGTCCTCGATCGGCCGGCGGTCGTTGATGCCGACCGTGTGGACGAAGACGTCGAGGCCGCCGAGGGCGCCGGACGCGGTGGCGACCGCGGCGCGGCAGGCCTCGGCGTCGCGCAGGTCGGCGGGGAGGCGGGCGACGACGCCGTCGGGCGCGTGGTCGGGATCGAGGTCGACGACGGCGACCTGCGCGCCCGCGTCGAGGAAGCCGCTCACCAGCGCGCGGCCGATCGTCCCCGCGCCGCCGGCGACCAGGACGCGCTGGCCGGCCAGGCCGAGCCAGTCGGCGGCGGGCTCAGGCACGCGGCGTCTCGGGGCGGTGGGTGAGCACGTTGATGGTGATGGCCATGCCGCCGTCCGGCACGGTCGCCGAGTGCGGCGTCCCGCCGGGCAGCGCGGCGGTCTGGCCGGCGGTCAGCCGGACGGGCTCGCCGCCGACGACGAAGTCCACGGCGCCCGCGAGCACGGTGGTGACCTGGTCCTGGGGGTGCTGGTGCTCCTCCCACGCCGAGCCCGGGCCGTAGCGGTACAGCGTGGCGGTGAGCTGGGGCGTGTGCACCGTGGCCCCGAAGATGCCGGGCCGCACCTCGGCGAACTCCTGGTCGTCCCAGTCGACCTTCTGCGGGTTGCCCATGGGCCGGACTATCGCATACAGTTGCGCGTGTTGCATCCAACTACGGAATCCGTCGGCACCACCACGATCCGCCTCGGCGCGGGCGCCGCGCTGGCGCGCGTCCTCGCCGCGGCCGGCGTCCGCGAGGTCTTCGGGATCCCGGCGGGCAAGCTCGCCGCGTTCCTGCGCGCGGTCGGCGAGGAGGAGCGCCTGACGCACCTCGGCGTCCGCCACGAGGCGGCCGCGAGCTGGATGGCCGCGGCGACCTACGCGGCCACCGGGCGGATCGCCGTGGCCTACGGCGAGAGCGGGCCGGGCTCGCACAACCTCGTCAGCGGGCTCGGGTCGGCCTACGCGAACAGCCTGGCGGTGCTGGTGATCACCAGCGGCGCGCCGTCGCACGTCGCCTACCCCTTCGACGGGCTGGTGATGGAGACCGACAACATGAAGCTGTTCTCGGCGAGCACGCGCTGGGGCGCGGTCGTCCGCGATCCGGCGCGGCTGCCGGCGCTGGTGCACCGCGCGCTGCGCGAGGCGCTGGCCGGGCGGCCGGGGCCGGTGCACCTGGAGATCCCGGCCGACGTCCTGGCGGCGGAGGCGGAGTACGACATGGCCCTGCTCGACGCGCCGCTGGAGCGGGTGGTGGCGCCGGCCACCGCGCGGGTCGCGGA
>JAOPZD010000343.1 GCA_025964295.1 Conexibacter sp. | reverse complement strand
GCCGCCGCCGGTGCCCGTGGCGGCGCCGCCGGTCCCGCCCGTCGTGCCGGCGCCGGTGGTGCCGTTGCCCGTCCCGGTGCCTGTCCCCGTCCCGGTCCCGCCGGTGGGCGGCGTCGCCGGGTTGGTCTGCGGGGCGCCCTGGTACTGGTCGTTGGGGTACTGGGTCGAGCCGTTGCCGCCGGACTTGCCGCCCGACTTGCCGGTCTCCAGCGCGGTCGCCCCGTTGGGGTCCTTCTGGTAGGTGCTCGGGTCGACCTTGTTGTCCTTGATGCCGGTCTTGGCGTACGTGCCGAAGAACGGCGTGGAGACGAACGGCTTCTTGGGCTTGGCGAAGTCCCCGCAGAACTTGCCGTGGGCGACCTTCATGTACTGGCCCCAGATCGGCGCGGCGACCTCGCCGCCCGCGGCGCCCGGGCCCAGCGTGCGCCGGTCGGTGGCGTGGCCGACCCAGACCGACGTCGCCAGCTGCGGCGTGAAGCCGACGAACCAGGCGTCGGTGAAGTCGTCGACCGTGCCGGTCTTGCCCGCGGCCGGGCAGCCGATCTGCGCCTTGGTGCCCGTGCCGGCCTCGACGTTCTTCTCGAGGATGTCGGTGGCCTTGGCGGTCACGCCGTCCTCGAAGGCGCGGTGGCGGTGCGCCTTGTTGGTCTTGCAGTCGAAGCCGCCGATCTTCTTCGGGAAGCAGACCTTGCGGACCGCGCTGACCTTGTTGCGCCAGCCGTGGGAGGCGATCGTCGCGTAGGCGTTGGCCATCTCCAGCGGCGTGACGCCCTTGGTCAGGCCGCCGAGCGCCGCGGCGGGCAGCGCGTCGACCGGCGACTTGATCCCCATGTCGATCGCGGTCTGCTTGACGTTCTCGGGCCCGAGGTCGAGGTCGAGCTGCTGGTAGATCGAGTTGTCGGAGGCCAGCGTCGCCTTGACGAGGTTCGCGCGGCCGATGTAGGAGCCCGAGTAGGTGTGGACGTCGATCGGCCCCCACTTGGGGTCGTTGAACTTCAGCGGCATCGACGTGTAGGTGGTGGTGTCGGGGTCGACGCCCTTGCGCAGGGCGGTCATCAACACCATCACCTTGAACGTCGAGCCCGCCGCGTAGTGGCCCTGGGACGCCAGGTTGAACTTGAACTGGCCGTAGGTGGCGGTCGAGGCCATGGCCTTGATGTCGCCGTTGGACGGGTCGATCGTGACGATCGAGCCGGAGCGGTCGGTGCCGGCCAGGTTGTCGTCCAGCGCCTTGCGCGCGGCACGCTGCATCTTGAGGTTCAGCGTGGTGTAGATGTGCATGCCGCCGGCCTGCACGCGCTTGGCGCCGTACTGGTCGACGAGCTGCTGCTTGACGTAGTCGTAGAAGTAGCTCTCGCGCTTCTTGGAGTAGTAGGCGTTGGCCTTGACGCCGAGCTTCTGGCCGATCGCCTTGGCGGCCTGGGCCTGGGTGATGTAGCCCTGGTCGGCCATCCGGCGCAGCACGTCGTTGCGGCGCGCCTCGGCCTTGCCGGCCGAGAGGAAGGGGTTGTAGAGCGACGGCGCCTGCGGCAGGCCCGCGAGCAGCGCGGCCTGCGCGAGCGTGAGCTTCTCGGCGGGCTTGTCGAAGAAGATGCGCGCGGCGGCCTGGATGCCGACCGCGGTCTTGCCGCCGACGGTGCCGTAGGGCACGTTGTTGAGGTAGGTGTCGAGGATCCAGCGCTTGCCGCGCAGGCCGGGGTGGCGGTTCTCGAGCTCCTCGGCGAGCTTGGCCTCGCGGATCTTGCGCTTGTAGCCCTCGACGCCGGTCCGGACCGTGTCCTTGGTGTACAGGTTGCGGATCAGCTGCATCGTCAGCGTCGAGCCGCCCTGGACGTCGTTCTTGGACTCCAGGTTCTTGACCGCGGCGCGGACGACGCCCTCGAAGTCGACGCCCTTGTGGTCGAAGAAGCGCCGGTCCTCGATCGCGACCGTCGCGTCGCGGACGACCTGCGGGATCTGGCCGCCGGTGATCGGCGTGCGCAGGACGTCGGAGCTGATGAAGCCCAGCCGGCTGCCGTCGGCCGCGTAGATCACCGACGCCGCGCCCTGGTCCTGCGGCTTGATCGTGTCCAGCGCCGGGCCGGAGTTGGCGACGGAGACGACCCAGCCGACCGCGCCGAGCACCGCGAGGGCGGCGAACGTCGTGAGCACGCCGATGGCGAGGAAGAGGGGGCGGGCGGGGCCGCCCTTGTTGCGACGCCGTCGGCGCTGTCGATCGCGGCGGGACATGGATCCGGGCGGGCGTCGGGCAGCGGGGGAAGCCCGCCCACCGACGCTCGCGAATCCGTCATTCTAGCCCGCTTCCGTTATCCCTCCGCCGGTTGGGCTGGGCGGCGGTCGCCGGCCGCGCGACCGGACCGGCCTCAGCGCACGCCCGCGCCGCGCAGCGCGCCCAGCGCCGTCGCGCGGAGGTCGGCCTCGCGGGCGAGGCGCTCCGATGGCGGTCCCGGATCGCCCATCACCAGCAGCCGGAGGCCGTCGTGGGTGGATTCGGCGATCCGGGCGCGGACGCCAGGGAGGGCGCGGAGGGTGTCGAGGGCGAGGGCTTCGTCGGCGTCGGGCGGGATCCAGACGGAGACCTCGACCTCCACCGTCGGCGAGCGGATCGAGTCGTTGCGGATGATGCCGCCGGCGAGGCGCTCGTTGGGGACCAGCAGGCGGGCGTCGGCGCCGGTGCGCAGCCAGGTGTAGGTGAGGCCGACGTCCTCGACGGTGCCGGTCTCGTCCTCGAAGGTGACCAGGTCGCCGATGCGGATCGGCTGGACGACCGCCAGCAGGATCCCGGCGACGGCGTTGGCCAGGGTCTGGCGCGCCGCGAAGCCGATGACGGCGGCGGTGATCGCGCTGGAGGCGAGGATCGTGCGCCCGACGCGGTCCAGCGAGTCGAACTCCGACAGCGCGATCGCGATCACGACGATGGCGATCACCGCCTCGATCGCGCGGCGGGCGAAGCGCAGGCGCGTGGCGGCGTCGCGCGAGAGGCCCTTGTCGCCGGCGACCACCACGGCGAGCTTCGTGGCGCGGCGCACGAGGAAGCGATCGATGAAGAAGACGATCAGCGCCCCGGCGATCAGGGTCCCGATCGCCGTGAACAGGTTGTCGTACTTGTCGAGGAACGTCTGGCTCTTGGTGGTTCCCCCGGCGGCTGCTGCGGCTGCGACGATGTGGAGCACGTGGGCGTGACCGTACAAAAGCGCCGGGATCCCGGCGTCCCGCGCGCGGCGGCCGTGGGCGGCTGGCGCGAGGACTTCGCCGTCGCCTGGCGGGCGTTCTGGATCTCGCGGGTGCTCGTGTGGGCGACTGGCCTCGGGGCGATCGCCGTCTGGGGGATGCACGAGACGCACCGCACGGCGTTCGACCCGACGGGCGTCACGCGGCCGTTCGGCGCGCTCGGCGACCTGCTCGTCGCGCCCGCCGCGCGCTGGGACAGCGTCTGGTTCCTCGACATCGCCCGCTCCGGCTACGGCGGCGGCGACCGGGCGGCGTTCTTCCCGCTCTACCCGTTGCTGGTCAGGGTCGTCGGGACCCTGTGCGGGTCGCCGCTGGTCGCGGCGATCGCGATCTCGATGTCCGCGTTCGTGGTCGGGATGGCCGCGCTGCACCGGCTCGCGGTGATCGAGGTGGGGCCCGAGGCCGCGCGCTGGACGGTGATCGCGCTCGCGCTGTTCCCGGGGTCGCTGTGGTTCTCGGCGGCCTACTCGGAGTCGCTGTTCCTGATGGTGTCGGTCGGCGCGGTGCTGGCGGCGCGCCGCCAGCGGTGGGCGGTCGCGGGCGTCCTGGGCGCGCTGGGCGCCGCGACGCGCAG
>JAOPZD010000341.1 GCA_025964295.1 Conexibacter sp. | reverse complement strand
CTGCGCGTCGTCCCGTGGGCGCCGGCCGACCGCGCCGCGACGCTCCAGCGCGAGCTCACCGCGCTGCGCCGCCCGCAGGTCTGGCTCGCCGTGGCGACCGGCGCGATCGGCGGCGGCGGGATGTTCGCCGTCTACTCCTACATCAGCCCGATCCTCACCGACCGCGCGGGCCTGGCGATCGGCGCCGTCCCGCTCGTGCTCGCGGTCTGGGGCCTGGGCATGGTCGCGGGCAACCTGATGGCCGGGCGGCTGATGGACTGGCGCCCGCACCAGGCGATGATCGGCGCCTTCCTGGCGATGGCCATCATCTTCGGGATCTTCGCCTTCACCTCGGCCAACGCGATCGGCGCGATCGTCACGGTGTTCTTCCTCGGGATGGCGCTGATGCTGCCGACCGGCCTGCAGATGCGGCTGATGGAGGTCGCCGGGGACGCCCAGACGCTCGGCGCCGCGCTCAACCACTCCGCCTTCAACATGGCCAACGCGCTCGGCGCGTGGCTGGGCGGCATCGTGCTCGCCGCGGGCCTCGGCCTGACCGCGCCGATGGTCGTCGCCGTCGGCCTGGCGCTGGCCGGCCTGACCATCTTCATCATCTCGCTCGCGGTCGAGCGGCGCCACGGCGGTGCGGCCCACACCACCCCCGCCCGCGGCTAGGGACACCCCGGATGCGGCGCGCGGCGGCGAGGAGCACGCTGCCCCCATGCCCGCCACGCTCCTCGCCCCGCCGTCCTCCGACGCTCCGCTCGAGACCATCATCTTCCCCAGCGGCCAGCGCCACGCGGTCCTGGCCGCCGACGACGACCACCTGGTCATCGAGTTCCGCGTCGCGCCGATGGACCGGCCCAACGCGCCGCACGTCCACGACCGCAGCGACGAGGTCTTCGAGGTGCTCGCCGGGCACCTGCTGTTCACGCTCAACGACGTGTCCCACCACCTCGCGGCCGGCGACTCCATCGTCATCCCGCGCGGCGCCGTGCACTGCTGGCAAGGTCGTCGGCGACCGCGACCTCGAGGCCCGCGTGACGTTCACGCCCGGCTGCCGCTTCCACGACTTCCTGCGCGACTTCGCGGCGCTCGAGCACGCCGGGCGCACCGACGCCGCCGGCATGCCGGGCCTGCGCGACTTCGCGCTCCTGCAGCGCCGCCACTGGGCCGACCTGCGGGTGACGACGGCGCCGCGACCGGTCCTGCGCGTGCTCGTGTGGGCCGGCGTCGCGCTGGCGGCCGTCACCGGGCGCCACCTGCCCTAGCGCGCCCGCCGGGTTCGCGAAGATGTCGGCATGACGCCCCCGCTGGACCTCGCGCTCGTCAACGGCCGCGTCCGTACGCTGGACCCCGACCGGCCGCGGGCGACCGCCGTCGGCGTGGCCGGCGAGACGATCGTCGCCGTCGGCGACGACGCGGAGGTGCGCAGGCTGGCGGGCGCAGCGACCGAGGTCGTCGACCTGCGCGGCGCCGCGGTGATCCCGGGGATCACCGACAGCCATCTGCATCCGTTCTGGAGCCCGGCGTTCGACGCGCGCGGCGCCGACCTGATGGAGGCGCGGACGCTCGGCGACATCCGCCGCCTGGTCGCCGCCGAGCGCGCCCGCTGCGCGCCGCACGAGTGGGTCCTCGGCTTCGGGTTGGACTACAACGTGTTCGAGGAGAGCGGCGTGCGCGGCGAGCTGATCGCCGACGCGGTCGGCGGTGGGCCGGCGCTCCTGACGTTCGTGGACTTCCACACCGCCTTGGCCTCGCCCCGTGCGCTGGAGCTGGCGGGAGTGGACGGCGCGCGGTCGTTCGCCGAGCACGCCGAGGTCGTGGTCGACGGCAGCGGCATGCCGACGGGCGAGCTGCGTGAGCTGGGCGCGATGCGCCTGGTCCGCGACGCGCTGCCGGCGCTCACCGACGCCGAGGCCTACAAGATCCGCGCGGAGCAGCTGCGCCGGTTCGCCGCGACCGGGATCACCGGCGCGCACGGCATGGACGGCAGCCTGGAGACGCTCGACGTCCTGCGCGAGCTGGAGGCCAACGGCGACCTCTCGACGCGGCTGGTCATGCCGTACTGGTCACAGCCCGAGACGCCCGAGTCGATGTGGGAGGCCTACGCCGAGCACCGTGACGCGCGCGGCGCCCGCTGGCGGACCGGCGTCGCCAAGCTCTTCATCGACGGCGTGATCGACTCCGGCACCGGCTGGCTGGTGGAGCCCGACAGCGAGGGCGCCGGCCTGGACCCGTTCTGGCCCGACATCGACAAGTACGTCCGCGCCGTGGCCTTCTTCGCCGCGCACGGCTTCCAGGTCGTCACCCACGCCTGCGGCGACCGCGGCGTCCGCGAGGCGCTCAACGCCTACAAGAAGGCCGGGGCCGCGCCGGGGGTCCGCCACCGCATCGAGCACATCGAGACGCTGCAGCCGTCCGACCTTCCGCGCTTTGCCGCCGAAGGCGTCATCGCCTCGATGCAGGCCCAGCACATGATGGGGCTGGCGCCCGACCGCTCCGACAACTGGTCACGCCGTCTCGGCGACGACCGCTGCGACCGCGCGTTCCCGATCCGGTCGCTCCTGGCGACCGGCGCGACCGTCACGCTCGGCTCCGACTGGCCCGTCGCGCGCCACGACTGGCGCGAGGGCATGGCCGCGGCGCGCCTGCGCCGCCCGCCGGGCGAGCGCGACCGCGCGCCCTACGACGACCAGGCCATCGACGCGCTCACCGCGCTGCACGGCTACACCTCCCAGCCGGCGCTGACCGTCGGCGACCACGACCGCCTCGGGGCCGTCAAGCCCGGCTTCCTCGCCGACCTCACCGTGGTAGCCGAGGATCCGGTGCACGTCGACGCGGACGACCTCCTCGACGTCCCGACCGTCCTCACCGTCGTCGGCGGCGAGATCGTCTTCCGCGGCCCGCTCAGCTGACCGCCGGCGGTGTGACTCGGCCGGCGTGGCGGCGCGGGGCGCTCGATGGCATCCAACCCGCGTATATGGCGGGTTGGCTGCCATCGAGATCCCTTCGGGCCCGAA
>JAOPZD010000305.1 GCA_025964295.1 Conexibacter sp. | reverse complement strand
TACGTTCTGCAATCCGTTCCCGTACGTAGGGCACCAGCTCCTCGTATCCGGCGGCGATCTCCTGCGCCACCGAGGGGTCCTGGTTGAAGATCTGCAGAACTTGATCGGACATGCGCATCACGAAAGGAACGTCCGAGCGGGGGGCGTTGACCCAGGAGCAGTACAGCTCGGCGGGCATGCGGTTGCACACGGCTGCGAGCAGATCGGTCGGTTCGTCCTGGTCGACCTCGTCCAGAAGGCGTTCCACGATCAGACGGATCTCCGATCTCATCCCCTCGGCCTGCCTGGGGCCGAACAGTGGCGCAAGCGGAATCCGCAAGCGAGTGTGCTGGGCCCCGACAGTGCTCAAGAGCATCCGCCGCTTGTACTCGAGACCGAGTCCTTCGGGTAGACCGATGCGGTGCACCAGTTCCATGTGATCGACCTCCAGCCGGCGGTCACGTAGTGCCGCCTGCGCCACCTGATAGCCCAGGAGTTCATGTCCTCGTCCGCTCACGGCGACGGTGGAGATCTCCTGTACACGGCGGACCGTGCCGACCGGATCCTCCGCATAGTCGCCGCCGGCAAGGTCGAGCCGGGGCAGGTGTGGGGTCGTACCGGTTGTCATGGCGTCTCCTCGACTGAGCGACGGATCGGAGGGGCCGAATGGTGCGGACGGCTACATGAGCGAGATGGCTTCGACCGGGCAACACAACACCGCCTGCTCGAGCACATCCCGGTCATCGGCCCGAGCGGTCGACTGGAGAACATGGAGGGTTCCGTCGGCACCGAGTTCGAAGTACTCCGGGGCCAGTCCGCAGCACATGCCGTTCCCGCAGCACTTGTCCATGTCGACACGTATCTCCATGAGCTCTCCATCAGATTGGTTGCCGGACCGCTCCGGCGGATTCACTGCCAGTCCCAGGTCTGGGCGAGCTCGACCGCCTGCTGCCACGTGGCTCCTCTCGTGAGGAGAGCTCGCAGCCGCGCGAACAGTGGAGTGCAACTGAAGGCCATCGCCCCGACCAGCCGATCCTGCGCGGCGTAGAGGGTCACCTGAGCTCCGTCAGGCAGCCGGTCGCCGAATTGCCGGGTGGCGTCGGCCCCTGACACGTCGCCGCAGAACTGCAGGCGTCGCCCGTGCTGATCGGACCAGAAATACGGAATGCCCGAATAGTCCTTCGCCGGATCCATCCCGACAAGGTTGCGTGCCGCAAGGTGCCCCTGCTCCGAGGCGTTCGTCCAATGCTCGACGCGCATGCTCCGCCGGTATCGCGGGTTCCACCACCGTGCCACGTCACCGGCCGCATAGATCCCCGGTGCGACACGCAGGTCGCTGCCGCACCGGACGCCGTCGGTCACGTCGAGACCCGAGTCGCGCAGCCACTCGGTCGCAGGAACGGCGCCCACGCCAGTCACGACCATGTCCGCGGGAATCGTCTCGCCGGACGTCAGGCGGACACCCTCCACCCGCCGTGTCCCCTCGAGGGCCGCGACCTCGACCCCGGTCCGAACCTCGACGCCGTGACCGCGGTGCATGGCCAGGTAGCGAGCGCCGACGGCGGCGCCCAGCCGTTCGAGTGGGTAGGGCGCGTCTTCGAGCATCGTCACCGTCAGGCCCAACTGGCGCGCGCTGCTGGCCACCTCTCCGCCGATGAAGCCCGCCCCGACGACGACGAGGCGCGGCCCCTGCTGGAGTTCCTTCGCCGCGGCCGCCGCATCGTCACGGCTGCGAAGGACATAGACGCCTGCCAGGTCGCCGCCTGTCCGGACGCGCCGCGCGCGCGTTCCTGTTGCAATCACCAACCCGTCGAAGGCCAGCTCGTCGGCGCCCACGAGCACCCGCGATCGCGGCACGTCGAGAGCAGCGGCTCGCTCACCGAGCCGCAACTCCACCTGCAAGCGCGT
Source organism: Conexibacter sp. (assembly GCA_025964295.1). The sequence continues at coordinate 983 of JAOPZD010000305.1, read as the reverse complement.
CAACTGTTCGACCGTGCGGTAGTCGGTGGAGTCCGCGGACCTGGCACCGGTGAGCACCTCCTTCGACAGCGGCGGGCGATCGTAGGGCAGGTGCGGCTCGTCGCCCACCAGGACCAGATCACCGTCGAATCCAGCCGCGCGCACGCCCTCCACCGCGCGCAGTCCGGCCAGCGAAGCGCCGACGACGACGACCCGCGTCATGTGCGCTGTGCGGTGGATCCGGCCGGTCGGACGGTCGGCTGCCCGACGAACTCGGCCCCGATGTCCTCGAACCACACCTCGGGGCGGTCCCTGATGAAGTCGGCCATCAATGTGATGCAGTCGGCGTCCTCCAGCACGATCACGGCCACGCCCTGGCCGGCCAGCCACTCGTGGGCACCGGTGAACGTGGTTGCCTCCCCGACGACGACGGCCCCGATGCCGAACTGCTTGACCAGGCCGCAGCAGTACCAGCACGGCGACAGGGTCGTGACCATCGTCGTGCCGCCGTAGCTGCGTCGACGTCCGGCATTGCGGAAGGCTGCCGTCTCACCGTGGGTCGAGGGGTCACCGTCCTGGACGCGGCGGTTGTGCCCACGGCCCCACACGGAGCCGTCGGGTCCGAGCAGCGCGGCACCGATGGGTACGCCCCCCTCCGCCAGACCGGCGCGGGCCTCGGCCAGAGCGATGGCCAGGCCCGCCGTATGGATGGGCGAGGCCCCATTGCCGTCCATCGCTGTCCTCCGTTGTCCCGCCCGGTGGTCCGGGGCTCGGTTGCGCACTGACCAGCGCCCTTGCGATGACCCGGCCCGTCCCAGCCGCGTCGACCAGCACCTTGGCCGGAGCAGTATCGGTGGCTACGCTGCGCGCCCACAATGGACGCAACGACAGCAGAAATGGCGCAGACAGTGGGCGAAGTGCCGTGACCATCTCGCTGCGGGACGTGCTGGTGCATCCGGTCATGCGGGAGGCGGAAACCGGCGTCCTTTTCGGTGCCGAACTCC
>JAOPZD010000224.1 GCA_025964295.1 Conexibacter sp. | reverse complement strand
CCGTCGGCCGCACGCCGCCAGCGGTCCCCGAGGGCGGCCGGATCCTCGCACGCGTCCGCGAGGTGGCCGAGCCCGCGCGCGACACCGGAGCCGAGGCCGGAGCCCGTGGTCCAGAGCTCGATGCGGGCGCGGGCGGGGGCGGGCGTCACCCGGGTCCGGCGCTCCCGCGCGTGGCCGTTCTGCGGGAGGCGGGCGGGCACGGTCCAGCGCCGGCCCGAGAAGGCGAACGGGGCCGCGGCTCCGGCCAGGCGCAGGAGGTCGAGGGCCTCGGCGTACTCCTCCGGCCCGGCCGCGGGTGCGGCGACCAGGATGAGGCGCCCTCCGCTGACGAGATCGGTGACCGCGGCCTCCTCGGCGACTTCGACCGGATGGCGGTCGCCGAGCGGGACGACGGCGGCGACGAGGATGTCGGGGACTGCCCCTGCCACGGCGGCTGCCGTGATGAGGGGGGCGGGGAGGGCGGACGAAGGGCCGACCAGGACGCCGTCCCACCCGTGCTCTGCCGCGAGCCGCGCAGCCTCCACCAGGGCGTCGAGGTCGTCAGCGCCGGTCGCCTCGAGCAGGAACCTCACGAGCGCGTTCTCCCGGCTGCGACAGCCTCCGAGCCGAGCGGTGGCCTGACGACCACCGCCAGCCGTCCGAGCTGCTCGTGGATCTCCTCGCGGGCGAAGACGTCGAATCCGACGCGCGCGACGATGAGGTCCGCGCCGGCGGCCCGCAGCGCGTCGAGGCCGGCCTGCACCTCGTCCGCCGGCCCGACGAGCGCCGCGCGGTCGAGGCGATCGAGCTGCCGTTGGACGTCCTCAGGACGCTCGAAGCCGATGCCGTCCCCCAGCACCCACCACGCTCCGACCTCCTCGCGGTAGTGATTCCGCAGCCGAGTGCGGATCGCCGCCGCCGCGTCCGGATCGGGCTCGATCCAGATGTCGCGCAGGACGCCGATGGGGCCGGGGTCATCCGTGCGCTGCTGGTAGTCGTCCTTCAGGCGCCGCAGCTCGTCCGGGAACAGGCTCTGCGGCAGGACGAGCCCGGCGCCGATGCGCGCGGCCCGCGCCAACGCCGGCGGGGTCATGCCGCCGATCCAGACACGCGGCCGGTCGTGCGCGTCCCACACGGCGTCCATGGTCTCGAGGGTGGCGTCCATCATCCTGCCACGGCGGTCGCGGCGCAGCCCGAGGGCGTCGAACTCCGCGTCGCGGTAGCCGAGTCCCAGCCCGAGCTCGACCCGGCCGCCGGACAGCCGATGGAGGGTGGCGCTCGAGCGCGCGAGCATGACCGGATCGTGCTGGGGGGCGATGAGCATCGCGTTCCCGAACCGCAGGGTGCTCGTCGCCGCAAGCGCTCCGGCCGCCGCGTGCAGCAGACTTGGGCACCAGCCGTCGTACCAGACGCGATGCTCCGCGGTCCAGATCGAGTGGAAGCCCAGCTGCTCGACAAGCGCCGCGTCTTCCGCGAAGTGCCGGTACGCCGCCACGAGGTTCGCCGGCCGGACCGCGGTCGACTGCATCGTCCAAAGCCCGACCCCGACATCACAGCCGTCGGTCATGAAGGCCCCGGCCCGTCCTGTGGGAGGACGACGACGGCGGTGCCGTCCAGCGCACGCCCCTCGCCATCGACCTCGAGCGCGATGCTGCAGCGGACCTCCCGCGCTCCGTCGCGCTCCTCCATGGCGTCGACCGTGCCGGTGGCCGACACGCGATCCCCGGCGTGGACGTTGGCCAGGAAGCGGACCTCGAAGCTGCGGAGCGCCCCACCCGGGAACGCCTCGCAGAGGAGGTTCAAGACGTAGCTCATGTTGGCGGGGCCCTGGTTGATCTGCCGGTCCCCCATGCCGAGGGCCTGGACTGCACCAGCGTCCAGGTGGATGGGGTTGGGATCGGCGAGTACCCGCGCAAGCGTGACCATGTGGTCGGCGCTGACGGCGTCGACAGTCCAGGGCCCCAGCGTCGTCCCGAGGGCCACGCTCATGTCGTGATCCTGCGCGGGAGGATGAACGTGTTCGTCGACGACGCGACCTCGCTGCCGTCCTCGGCCAGCAGCCGCTCCCGGAACGCGAGGATGTCGAAAGGCCCGGTGCGGCGTCCCTCCTTGTGGTCCACGCCGAGGACCTCGCCCGTGACCCGGTAGGCGCGGCCGAGTTCGATGGGCTGCGCGAACTCCATCCTGACCGACCCGAGCATCGGGCCGTCGGCCATGTCGAAGTCGACGAGCGCGCAGAGCTCGGCCACCCCGATGCCGATCCCGCGCTGCGTCGCGATGTACGCCCAGGCCGGGTGCGCCTGGTCGGCTGACGGGGCGCAGACCGCCTCGCGGAACTCGCGATCGTCGACGGGTGTCACGGTGAACGTGCCGCTCGCGAGGGGGTGATCCTGGAGATGGTCGAACGGAGGAATGGCTTTCACCTTTCAGGCAATCGTTTGGTAGGTAGACTAGCCGAACGATGCCGACCACTGCCATCACCATCTCGCACGACAGACCGGATGCGCAGCTCGATCTGCTCGCGCCGGACGCCATCGAGGATCCGTATCCCACGCTGGCCCGGCTGCGCACCGAGCACCCCGTCCACTGGAGCGACGCGCACAAGGCCTGGATGATCCTGCGCTACGACCACGTGGCCACGTCGTTCATGGACACGACGCGCTTCTCGTCAAACCGCATCTCGCCGCTCATCGCAGCCGCCAGCGCCAAAGGGGTGCCGGAGGCGGTGAGCGGGGTGCTCCGGATCATGGCCGACTGGATGGTCGTGAGCGACCCGCCGGTCCACACCCGACTGCGCCGCCTCATCACGGACGCCTTCCGGCCGCAGCGGATGCTGGCGCTCGAGGGCGCGATGCGGTCCGTCGCCGACGGGCTCCTGGACGAGTACTCCGCCTGCGGGGACCCGAACCTCGTGACGAACTACTCCTACCCCCTGCCCGCCGCGGTGATCGGCGAGCTGATCGGCGCGCCGCCCGAGGACCGCGACAACCTGCGCGAGTGGTCCTTCGCCTTCTCGCAGGTCGCCTTCGGCGGGGGCGGCGAGAACGATCCCGCCCGCCACGAGAACGCGTACGACGGCCTGCGGAACATGATCAGGTACTTCCTCGAGCGCATCGAGGTGACCAGGCGCAGCCCGGCCGACAACCTCATCGGCAACTGCCTGGAGGTGAACGCGGACGGCGATCGCCTGTCCGATCAGGAGATCGCCGGGATGTGCGCGCTGCTCCTGTTCGCCGGCCACGAGACGAGCGCGAACCTCATCAGCTCTGCGTTGCTCGCGCTGCACCGCCACCCCGAGCAGCGCCGCCTCGTCGACGCGGACATCTCCGTGATCAACAGCGTCGTCGAGGAGTCGCTCCGCTACGACGGGCCGGTCAAGGCGCTCGCCCGCTGGTGCGTCGCCGACATCGAGATCGGCGGCCGGACGATCCCCGCCCGCAGCAAGGTGTACTTCGTGCTCAGCGCGGCGAACCGGGACCCGGAGAAGTTCCCGGACCCCGACCGCTACGACATCACCCGGACCCCGAACGCGCACCTCGGGTTCGGCCGCGGCGTCCACGCGTGCATCGGCGCACTGATGGCCCGGATCGAGACGCGGGTCGCGCTCGCGGCGATCTTCGAGCGGTACCCGAACTGGACGATCGACGACGCCGGCGTCGAGTGGGAGGTCTCCCGCGAGGCCCGGGCGCTCCACAACCTGCCGATGGCCCTCGGCGAGCCGGCGGCCCGGGCATGAGCACCAGGACCAGCGGAGGCGGCGGCAGGCTCGACGGGCGCGTCGCGCTCGTGACCGGCGGCAGCCGCGGCATCGGACGCGGCATCGCGCTCACGCTCGGCGCCGCCGGCGCCCGCGTCGTCGTGAACTACCGCCGAGACGCAGGCGCCGCCGAAGAGGTCGTGCGGCAGATCCGCGCGGCCGGCAGCGACGCGATCGCCATCGCCGCCTCCGTGGACGACACGGAGGCGCTCGACACGCTCGTGGCCGGGGCGCGCGAGGCGTTCGGCGACGTCGACCTGCTCGTGCACAACGCCGGGATCGCGAGCAGCGGGAACCTCGTCGCCGAGACCGCCACGGCCGAGCTGCAGCGCGTGCTGGCCACCCACGCGGTCGCCGCCCACCACCTGGCCCGGCTGCTCCTCCCCGGCATGCGGCAGCGCCGGCGGTCGGACGTCGTCGTCATCTCGAGCAGCGAGGTGGAGCGCATGCGGCCCGGCGGCGCTCCCTACAACATGGCGAAGTCCGCCCTCGAGGCGCTCGCGCTGACCCTCGCGAAGGAGGAGTCCGCGCACCGGGTGCGGGTGAACATCGTGGCCCCCGGGCTCGTCGCGACGGACATGGGGGACCGCCTCGTGCGCGCGACCCAGGGGCTGGACTCGGTGGCCGATCTCGACGCCACGCAGCCGTTCGGCCGGGTCTGCCGGCCGGAGGACGTCGCGCGCGTCGTGCTGTTCCTCGTCGGCGACGACGCCGCGATGGTGACGGGGCAGCGGATCACCGTGGATGGCGGTTCCGAGCCGCCGCCGACCGGCGCTCTGGCGGCGACGCGGACGACCGGGGCGCGGGCATGACCGCCGCTGCGCCGGACCTTGCAGGCGCCGTCGCGATCGTGACGGGCGGCGGCCGCGGCATCGGGCAGGCGATCGCCCAGCGGCTTGCGGCGTCCGGCGCAGCCGTCGCGGTGCTGGACCTGGACGCGGGCCCCGCGACGGAGACGGCACAGGCACTGACGGCCGCCGGGCACCGCGCGGTCGGCGTGCCGGCCGACGTCGGCTCGCTCGCGAGTGTCCAGGCTGCCGTGGAGGTGGTGCTCGCCGAGCTCGGGCCCCCGACGCTCCTGGTGAACAACGCCGGCATCCACCGGCCCGGGCCGCTGCACCGCGTCGAGCCCGACGGGTGGGAACTCGTGCAGCGCGTCGTGCTGCAGGGCATGTTCCACACGATGAAAGCCGTTGCGCCGTGGTTTCGCGACGCGAGCGGCGGCAGCGCTCGCCGCGTCGTCAACATGAGCTCGGTCGCGGGGTTGCACGGCGGGCGCCTGGCGCCTGCGTACTCCGCGGCCAAGGCCGGCGTCGTCGGGCTGACGAAGTCGATGGCGCTCGAGTGGGCCCCGTACGGGGTCACCGTCAACGCGGTGGCGCCCGGGTTCATCCAGACGCGGATGACCGCCGAGTCGACGACGTCCGAGGGCGGGCTGCCGCGGGATCTGCGCGAGGCCGCGATCGCCAGCATCCCCCTCGGCCGGATCGGACGGCCCGAGGACGTGGCCGGCGCGGTGGCCTACTTCTGCTCCCCGGAGTCCGCGTTCGTCACCGGCCAGGTCCTCGAGGTGCACGGCGGGTTGGGTCAGATCGGCTGACCGCTGCCGGTCACCGCACGCCGCCGGTCAGCCCGCCGGGGCCGCGCCGCGGGAGCGGAGCGGCGGCGCTTCGGTGATCCCGGCGGCGCGGAGCTCGTCGGCGATCCGCTGGCGCAGCTCGACCTTGCGGATCTTCGTGCCCGACATCGGCCACTCCTCCACGAAGCGCACATAGCGCGGCACCTTGTAGTTCGCGATCTCCCCGACGCACGCATCGACGATCTCCTCCGGGGCACACGTCGCGCCCGCCTTGAGCTGGACGAAGGCGACCGCGACCTCCGTGTAGTGGGCGTCGGGGACCCCGACGACCTGGACGATCTCGACCGCCGGATGCTCGGCGATGACACCCTCGATCTCGGCGGCGGCGACGTTCTCGCCGCCGACCTTGAGCATGTCCTTCAGCCGGCTGCGGAAGGTGAGCCGCCCGTCGGGGTCGAGGACGCCGACGTCCTTCGAGTGGAACCAACCTCCTGCGTCGATGCACTCCGCGGTGAGGCCTGGCGACTTGTGGTACCCGTCGAACAGCCCGTAGCCGCGGTAGAGGACCTCACCCTCCGTGTCGGGCGGCAGATCGGCCCCCGTGTCCGGGTCGACGACCCGGACCTCCATACCGGGCATCGGGTGCCCGCCGGTGGTGAAGCAATGCTCGAGGTCCTCGTCGGGTCGGCTGAGCGAGAGGTTCGCGCAAGCTTCCGTCGAGCCGAACGACGAGAACGGCTTCGCGTGCGGCAGCTTCTTGTACATGGCCCGCAGCCGCTCGGGGATGCCGACGTTCATCACCGCGCGTACGGCGCTCAGGTCGGCCCCCGCGAAGTCCGGGTGGTTGAGGACGGCGAGCCAGATGGTCTCGAAGGCTGGGTAGGCGATCGTCACGCGCTCCTGCACGAGCTGCCGGATCGCGACGCTCGGATCGAAGAAGCCCGCGTGCACGAACGACGCCCCGCTGGCGAGGCACGCGAAGAACGGGACGATACCGCCGGTGTGGAACACCGGCAGGGGGTTCCACATGCGGTCGTCCGGCGTGAGCTCGAAGCGCGCGTGCGCGATGTTGATCGCGTTGCGGACCAGCGCCTCGTGCGACACAAGGCAGCCTTTGGGGTTCGACTCGGTGCCGGAGGTGTAGATGATCATCGCGGTGTCGCGGATGCGCACACACTCCTGCGCGCGCTGCACGTCCTCCAGCGGCACGTCGCCCGAGACCGCGTCGAACGCCGCGCGCGAGAGGCAACCCGGCGACTCGCCCGGCTCCATCAGCACGATGCGGCGCAGGGCCCGCGCCGAGTCCAACCCGAACGAGTCCGGCGCCTGGGCGGCGAGCCCCGGCAACGCCCGCAGGAGCGGCGCGAGGTAGTCACGCTGGGGGGTGGAGGCGTGCGAGACGAGCAGCACCTTCAGATCGGCGTCGCTGATGACATAGGCGAGCTCCCGCGACTTCAGCCGGGCGTTGATCGGCACGGCGACCGCGCCGAGCTTCGCGACAGCGGCCATCAGCGCGTAGTAGTCGATGCACGGCACCATGAGGATGCCGACGGCGTCGCGCGCTCCGACCCCGAGCGCCCGGAGCGACCGGGCGTGCTCGTCGGTCCGCGCGGCGAGCTCCGCGTATGTGCAGCGTTCGGCCGGAAACACGAGCTCCGAGGAGCCGAAGGACGCCGCGGCCTGGTCGTACAGATCCCCGACGGTGGTGGCGGCGACCCATGGACGGCGGCCCCCCGCGGAACCGTCCCTACGCAAGTCTCGAAGCATCGAAATCTCCTTGTTGGTCTGGCGTCCTGCCTGCTGTCAGGCCGTCGACGACGCCTCGACGGGCAGCGGGCCGCCGGGTGTGGCGATGCCGTCCCAGGCGCGGCGCTGGGCCGCCCATGGGTCCTCCACGACGCGCGTCGCGGGTCCCAGCACCATCGTCGTGCGGGCCCGCGTGTCGTAGGCGGGCCATGCCGGCGCCCCTTGGACGGCGGGCTCGCCGGTCCGCATGAAGGCCGCCCAGCGGTCGCGGAGCGCGCGCCCTGCGGCCGCGATCTCGTCCCCCGTCCCGAGCAGCTCAGGCAGCTGCGGCAGCGATGCCGTGTCGAACAGCAGCACGGTGTCGACGGCGTGCGGCGCACCCGCGTCGACCTGCGTGGGCAACTCGAGCAGGTACGCGAAGCACCGCGGCTGCGCGGCGACCTGCGCCTCGAGCGTGCGGATCGCGTCGATGCGGATCATGCGGTCGTTGAAGAGCATCACCACGGGCATCGGGGGCGCCGGGTCGGCGTGCGCGAGTGCGGCCGTGCTGTAGGCCTCCTGGAGGCGGCTCCGCCATGGACTGCCATCGGGCTGCTCTTCGGGGAACAGCTGCACGACCATCGCCAAGGCGTCATCGCCCGCTTTGTCCAGGCCTGGTCCACGCAGTAGGAGCTCGAGCTCGTGGGTGTTCGTTCCCACCATGAGCGGGATCCCGGCCGCTTCCCCGGCCTGCAGCCGCTCGAGTGGCTGGCGCGTGATGACGGTGCCGTCGAGCGACGGCCCGATGGGTGTCCCGAAGGGCCCCATCGTCATCGTCTGGACCATCGGGGTGACCGCCCGGACCAGCCGCGCGGCGTCGGCGGAGAGGATCCCCGCCGGGTCGGTGGTGCCGAGATTCGCCAGGAACGCATCGGTGAGCACGCCGGCCTCCTGCGGCGAGTACACGTTCGGCGTGGCAGGGCTCTGGAGGATGGCCCGATGAAGGAGCCCGCGTGTCTGCGGCATGCCCAGCAGCGTGCCGACGGCGCCGCCTCCGGCCGATTCGCCGGCCACCGTCACACAGCCTGGATCACCGCCGAAGCACCCGATGTTGTCCCGCACCCACTCGAGCGCGAGGACGAGATCCAGGAGCCCGGCGTTCGCACTCTGTGCCAGCCGCTCGTCGCCGAGCTCGTTGAGGTACACGAAGCCGCCGAGCGCGCCGAGGCGGTAGTTGACGCTCACCACCACGACGTCCTGCTCGGCCGCGAGCGCCTCCCCGCTGTAGAATGGCTCGCTCGCGCTCCCGGCGTACAGCCCGCCCCCGTGCACCCAGAGGAGCACCGGCCGACGGCCGCTGTCGACGGCCGGCGTCCAGACGTTCAGGTACAGGCAGTCCTCGTCGGTGCGGCCCGGCGCCATCGGCATGAACGGCAGGCCGGGCTCGGCCGGATCCTGAGGCGCGGCCGGCCCGTACTCTTTCGCCTGCAGCGTGCCGTCCCACGGCGGGGCAGGCTGCGGCGGGCGGAAGCGGAGCGGTCCCACGGGGGGAGCGGCGTAGGGGATGCCGAGGAAGGACAGCCCCTTCTCGGACTCGCGGCCCTCCACCTTGCCGGACTGGACCTCGACGATCGCCATGGTCTACGCCGCCACCGTGGTGATGGGCAGATGGTTCAACCCTCGGATGAAGAAGCTGTCGTCACGCTCGATGCGAGCCGGGTCCCAGCCGAACCCGGAGAAGTTCCGCACGAGGTGCTCGAGCACGACCGTGCCTTCCAGGGTGGCCAGATGGGCACCGAGACAGCGGTGGATGCCGTTGCCGAACGCGATGATGCCCGAGGTGTCCCGGTGGATGTCGAACGTCTCCGCGTCGGGGAACTTGGACTCGTCGTGGTTCGCGGAGGCGTAGCTGACGAGGCAGACCGCGTCGGACGGGATCGTGACCCCTGCGATCTCGACGTCCTGCGTCGCGATCCGGGCCATGTACAGCGCCGGTCCGTCGTATCGCAGCACCTCCTGCACCGCCCCCGGGATCAGCGAGGGATCCTGGCGAAGCTGCGCGTACTGGTCGGGGTGGTGCAGCAAGGCCAGGAGCGTGTTCGATATGAGCTTCTGGGTGCTCTCCGTGCCGGCGCCGATCAGGAGATGGATCATCGTGATCACCTCCTGCTGGGACAGCTTCTCCCCCTCGTCCGCAGCCTGGACGAGGCCGCTGATGAGGTCCTCCCCCGGCTGCTTGCGGCGCAGGTCCACCAGGTGGACCATGTAGTCGCCGTAGTCCTTCATCGCGCCCTTCAGGTACGCGTCCCGCTCTGGCGTCGGCGTCTCCCGCCCCACGGTGATGCGGCTTGCGGACATGAGGTCGTCCGACCAGGCGCGAGCCTGCTCGAACATGTCGGGTTCGACGCCGAGCAGGTTGAAGAAGACGTTCAGCGGCAGGGCCTTGCCGATCTCGTCGACGAAGTCCCACTCCTCCGCTCCCCGGTTGCGCTCGATCGCGGCGGCGACGAACTCGTCCATTCCCGCGCGCATCCGCCCGACGGCCTCGGGCGTGAAGGCGCGGTTGACGAGTCGCCGGAGCCGGGTGTGGTCGGGCGGGTCCTTCGCCATCATGTTGTGGCTGCCAGACCCGCCGGGGACCGGGCTGTACTCGCCCGTGAACATCATGTCGATGATCGTCGAGCTCAGCAGCTGCGGCTTGCGCAGCGCGTGGACGACGTCGTCGTACCGGCTGATGATGCGCAGACCGAGCCCCTCGACCTCGTACACCGGCGCCTGCTCCCGCAAGGCCCGTAGACCGGGGTAGGGGTTCTCGATGACATCGGGGGCGAACGGGTTGAAGTCGATCTTCTCGATGGGCATGGACAGTCAGCTCCTCTGGGCGGGTGACGGCGTGGCGGCCCGCATGTTCGCGGGCCAGATCCCCTGCTTTCCGGGCGACAGGATCCCGTTCGGGTCGAGCGCGTCCTTGATGGTCTCGTTGAAGCGGCGCTGGGCGTGGTCGTTCCAGTCGTACTGCTCGGCCGCGAGGTCCATGTAGTTCGTGTGCGCTCGGTACTCGCCGAAGCCGGCGGCGCCTGACTCCCGGACCATCGTCTCGCAGGCACGGGTGGCCTGGTCGACCTGCTCGGGATCGGTCGTGTCGAACAGCAGCGCGGAGATGACGAGGATGCTGCGGCCGTAGAAGCCGAGGCCGGCGGCGATGTCCAGCCCGTGGTCCCGCGCCACCCGCTCGACGATGTCGATCGCGCGCATCGCCTCTGGACCGGTGGCCGCGACGATCGGCGCGAACCCGGCGTGTCCGCCGTGCTCAGGGCTGCGCCACTTCAGCATCGCGAGCAGCTCGTTGTTGGGGATGCCGGCCGGCACCTGATCAGGCCACGGCACGTTCTCGGGGGTGAGGTCCTCGCCCGCATAGGTGCGGGTGTGGAGCACCGCTCCCGGGATCTGCGTGATCGCCTTCTCGAAGGCCGCGTACTGCGCCTCGACGACCTCCTCGCGGCCATAGAAGGGGATCCGGGCCGCCCAGTAGCCGATGCCGAACGTCTCCAGGAGCTTTGCCATGTCCTCCTCGGGCATGGCTCCCGGTCCGTCGTACCACTGCTTGCGCGGGCCCAGCAGGCTTGCGGTGGCCACGGGGTTCCCGATCGTCGCGAGGCCGCCGATCGTCTTGTCGATGACGAACGGCCGCATGATCTCGACGGCCTGTTCGAGGTCCGCGCGCTCGCTGAGGAAGAGCGTGCACGCCTTGTAGCGCTCCGGGCGCGGCATGAGCCACACCCCCATCTTCGTGACGATGCCGAAATTGGACTGCTTGAACAGCCCGTCAGGGGACGGCCCGAGGCCCCGCGGGTGCGCCGCCCATGTCTTGCTGTCGCTGAGCCCACCGGTGCCGGTGCGGAGGATGTCGCCGTTCGCCAGCACCACCTCCATGCCGCACTGGGCAGCGGCGTGGTCGCCGTACACGGTGTAGCCGACCCCGTGGTCCAGGGAGTTCCCGACGACGCTGCCCCAGCCGAGGTCCGCGGTCGACATCAGGAGCTTGTGGCCGTTCGCGGTCAGGTGGTCGTAGAGGTCGAAGAAGCGGACCCCCGGTTCGACGATGGCGTAGGCGAGCTCCTCGTTCACCTCGAGGACGCGGTTCATCCGGCGCAGGCTCACCGCGATCGACCCGGGGACGATGGGGGCCGCTCCGCCGTACCCGTTGTTGCGGCCCTGGGAGGACGTCCAGAGCGGCACGCCGACCTCGTTGGCGATCCGCACGACGGCCTGGACCTGCTCGACGGAGTCCGGGAAGACCACCGCCCCGCAGATCGACGCGGAGTCGGCGTGGCCGTAGGGGTCGCGGAAGAACTCAAGGTCCTCCCCGGAGGTCACCACGGCATCCTGCCCCAGGGCGGAGACCAGCTGCGCGATCGCCTTCTCCTGCGCGTCCCCGTCGACCGCGGGTGAGACCGTGGTCGCCATCAGGACACGCTCCCCAGGCCGTGGGGGGCGACTCCGAGGTGGGCACGGGCGATGTCCCCGTGCATGAAGTCGCGCAGCGACAGGTTGCGATGCCCACTGCCCGTCGCGAGGTCACGGAACAGGCGCTCGAAGCGTTGCCCCTTCGCCCCGGCGCTCGAGCCGATCGTCCGCCAGAGCTCCGACTGCACGACGTCCCAGCACTGGTGCATGACCTCCCGCGCGATGCAGGCCAACCGGTAGTCCTCGAAGTACGTGTAGAGCGACGGGTCCTCCGCAGCCCGGGCGCAGAGCTCCATGTGCTGGTCGGCCATGTTCAGGAGCGCGGCCTCGGCGGTGCCGATCTTGGCGATCGCCGCCCCGAACCAGCGCTGGAAGTCGGGGTCCAGCCGGCGCGGCTGGAACGGAGGCATGAAGGTCATCTTGCTGTTGAGCATCTCCTCGTACTCGTCGAGGGCGGCGTAGGCGGCGCCGACCATCACGGCCGCGAGGTTGCCGGTGAAGGTGGCCATCATCCGGCCGGCGTACATGGGATTGCCGTGCAGGCGGAGCCCGGGGGTGCCCTTGCTCACGTCCACGTCGGCCACGAAGGTGTCCTCGAGCGTCCAGTGCGCCGGGACCTCGGCGCCGTCGAAGGCGATGCTGTGCGAGCCGCTGCCCTTCAGTCCGATGATGTCACCCCAATCGTTCAGGACCGTGAACGACTCCTTCGGCGCCAGGAACAGGAGCAGCCGCGGCGGGGCGTCCGGCGTGGGCGGCCCCATCAGGGCCTGGCCCATGTAGTGCGTCGAGTACGGGATGCCCGAGCAGTACCCGGCCTTGCCGCTCAGGCGCCAGCCGTCGTCCGTGCGCTCGGCGACGCCGATCGGCTGCGCGGCAGACGCCATCGCGAAGTGGCCGCCGCCTCCGAGGATCTCGTTCTGCGTCTCCTCCTCGAACCACGAGCAGAGCTGCAGCGCATGGGCCGTCGCGAGGCTCATGCACCACCCGGTCGACGGGCACCCGCGGGCAACCTCGATCGTGAGCTTCACGAACGTCGGGACGTCGAACTCGTAGCCGCCGTAGCGGCGCGGGATGTACAGCCGGTAGAAGCCGGCATCGACGAACGCCTCGTGCGTCTCCTGCGAGTAGTACGTCTGCTCCTCGGTCGCGGCCTGTGCCGCGCGGAGCTCGGGCCGCATGGCCACCGCACGGGCGATCATCTCCGCGGGGGTCAGGTCGGGCTCGGGCGGGGACAGGGTGCCCTGCTCCGTCTGGGATGTGGTGCTCATGGTTCCTTTCGAATCGGGTGGCGTGACGCCTGAAGGTGGTGGCTCGGGTGATGCGATCCGCGGTCGGCCGTGTCAGCCGATCGGGAGGCGCAGGTCAGGCGGGCCCGCCGGGGTGAACTCGCGCTCGGCGTAGGCCCGGCGATGGAGTGCGGAGGCATCCGCCCCGGCGCGATGGGCCGCCAGGAGGAGCTCGGGGTCCACGAACTCACCGATCGGGTTGGCGGCGAACTCCGGCGCCTCGCGGACGAAGGCCGAGGACGCCGACCAGTCGTCGAAGTTGTCGATCTGGAGCTCCAGGCTGTTGCCGTCCGGGTCGACGTAGTAGAAGGACAACGTCATCCCGTGGTCGAGGACGGCGTGCGGGAGGATGCCCTCGTCCCGCAGGCGCTCGTACAGGCCGAGCAGGTCGGCGAGGGTCGCGTACTCGAACGCCGTGTGGTGGATCCCCGTGTGCGTGAGCTTCTCCGGATCGTCCTGGAGCGCCGGACCGGTGATGAGGGCGATGCGGTGGTTGGCCTCGTCGTTGCTCATCCAGGCACCACCCTCGAAGGCGTGCAGCGGCTCCATCCCGAGCACGAGGCCGTACCAGTCGATCATCTCCTGCAGACGGGTCGTCTTCAGGTTCACGTGGTGAAGCGTGGGCCTGACGGGAGCCAGCTTGGCCGGCGGTCGGACGACGGTGGCCGTGGTCTCGGGGTCGATCATCGTGCTCTCCTCATGTCTCTTTTGGTCACGCCGACGCTGCGAGCGCCGACTCGTCGGCGGCAGCGACGATGCCGAGCGCCTGGGCAAGGACGTCCGGCAGCTGCCGGACGAGATCTGGGTCCGCGCGCTGGGCGCGCCAGGCCACGTGGTGATCGGGCCTGACGAGGACACAGCCGCTGTCCTGGACCTCCCGGAGGCGCGCCCAGTCCCCGTACGGGTCCAGGACGCCATCGCGCGTGCCCACGAAGCGCACGTCGATCTCCACGCCGGTATGGGCGGCAGCCTGGCGCGCCGCCTCCTCCCACGGCTCGCCACCGATGCCGGTCAGCAGCGTGAAGCGACCGTGCCCCGTCAGGTCGAGCGTCGACAGGCGGCGGCGATCCTCCTCGATCCACGCGTGCGGAAGGTGGGCCCCGGGCCAGGTCGTGGGCTGGTAGTGCAGCTGCGGGTCCCGGTCGGGCTGCGGTTCGGGCGATCCGTCGGGCACCACGGCGCCTGCTCGGTAGCGGTACCCGACCTCGATGCCGTGCGCGTTGAACTGGTAGTTCGTCAGCTGGATCGCGTCCTGGTAGGCACGTCGACGGCGGGCCCCCTCCTCCGTAGCCTCGAACAGGCCGTCGAGCGCCGCCCAGCCGTCGTCGGCGCTCTGGTCCATCTTGAATCCGAGGGCCTCCGGGATGCCTGCCATGTCGCCGATGCTCTGCAGCGCGCGATCGACGACCGTCAGGCCCACGGGCTGACGTTCCTCCGTCACGGTGTCCAGGAGCGCGTCCGGCGCCGTTCCGTCGAGGACGAGCTTCAGCTTCCAGGCGACGTTGAAGGCGTCGGCGATCGACACGTTGAGCCCGAGGCCATTGGCCGGCGGGTGCCGGTGGACGGCGTCGCCGATGCAGACCACCCGTCCGGACCGGTACTCGGGCGCAATGAGCCGGTTGATCTCCCAGGTGCTCATGCCCAGCACCTCGATCTCGACCGAGTCGTCGCCGATGACCTTGCGCACCCGTGCCGCGAGCGCCTCCGGGCTCTCGTCGATGACGTCGGTCTCCGGGTTGTACATGAAGACCATGACCCACTCGGTCCAGGGCTTGTGGCAGATGAGGGTTCCGGCCCCGATGAAGTAGTCCGTGCCGGGCTGCGAGCTCCAGTAGAGGGCGCTCGGCCGGTATGCGGTGTACTTCCCGAGGTCGGCGCGGAACCAGATGTTGCCTGCGGCGCCGAGCCCGGCCTGGCCCTCCACGGTGAGCCCGGCCTCCGTGAGGACCCGGCTGCGACCACCGTCCGCCCCCACGACGTAGCGGGTCCGGATCGTCGACTGCGTCCCGGTCGCGCGGTCCAGCGTAGTCAAGGTCACGCCTTCCTCGTCCTGCTCCAGACCCACGAGCTCGGTGTTCATCCGGACCTCGGCAACGCCGGCTTCGGTGACCCCGTCCATGAGGACCGGCTCCAGCAGATGCTGCCCGCAGTTGCTCATCTGGCAGGGGCTCGCGAGGGCGTACTCGGCCGCCCGCAGCGGATGGGTCCCCCAGGTCTTCAGCCGCGCGAGCTCCCGTCCGGCGAGGCTGGTCGCCCACACGTTGTCCCCCATCAGCTCCTGCGGCGTCCCCACCGCGAGCAGCCGCTCCTCGATGCCGAGGTCGCGCAGGATCTCGACGGTCCGCTGGTTGATGATGTGCGCGCGGGGCGTGTGCGCGAGCGTCGTGTACTTCTCGAGGAGGATGTGGGCGACCCCCTGCCGCGAGAGCAGCAGCGAGGTCGCAAGGCCCGCAGGGCCGGCACCTACGACGACAACTGGGGAATCGAACTCGCTCATGAAGGTCATCTCCTGCGGGGCAAGGGGCCGGATCGTCGGGGGGGACACCCCGTCGCCGGGATCGTAACACCAACCAACCGGTTGGCGTACAAGTAATGAGAAACTTTCGAATTCGACCGGTCGCTTGGTAGTTCTGCGGGATAGGATCGGGCGCATGCGCGATCAACCCGACAGGAGCATGCGATGACCCGACTGGTGACGTACGAGGACGGCGACGGCTGGCGCGCCGGCCTCGCGGTCGACGACTCGGTCGTCGACCTCGAGCAGGCGGCGGCAGCGGAGGGCCTCGACCACGGCGCCGGCTGGGGCACCGTGCGCCAGGTCCTGGCCCAGCCGGAGGATGCGCTGCAGCGCGTCCTGGACGCCGCCCGGAGGCGACAGGGGGCACTCGGGCGCGCACGCGCCGACGTCACCATCGGCCCCCCGGTCCCGGATCCGGACAAGATCCTGTGCATCGGCGTGAACTACGCCGATCACCAGAAGGAGGGGAAGGACATCGCACAGGCCGCGCACGAGCTCCCGCGCTACCCGATCGTGTTCAACAAGTTCACGGCGGCGCTCATCGCCGACAATCAGGCCGTCGACCCACCGGCGGCCACGAAGCAGCTGGACTACGAGGCGGAGCTCGCGGTGGTCATCGGACGCCGCGCCCGGAACGTCCCTCTGGCCGACGCCCTCGAGCACGTCGCCGGGTACGCGTGCTTCAACGACATCTCCGCGCGCGACCTGCAGCTGCGCACGCCCCAGTGGGCGATGGGCAAGGGCTTCGACACGAGCGGGCCGTTCGGCCCCGAGCTCGTGCTGCGAGACGAGGTGCCCGATCCACAGGCCCTGATGCTGCGGGGCCTGCTGAACGGCGAGGTCGTGCAGGAGTCGAGCACCGCCGCGATGATCTTCTCGGTCGCCCAGATCATCGAGTTCATCTCCTCGGCCATCACCTTGCTCCCTGGCGACGTCATCGCCACCGGGACGCCGGCGGGCGTGGGCGTCGCCCGCCAGCCCCCCCGCCTGCTCGGCGCCGGCGATGTCTTCACCGTGGAGATCGACGGGGTCGGGCGTCTCACCACCCCGATCAACGCACCGAGCTCGTCCTTCGTGTCATGCCTGGAGGACGTGCCCTCCCCCGCCTCCTAGAGCGCGGGCCCGCCGGGCCGCCCGCGTCCTGGCGCGGGCGACTGTGGCCGGTCTCACTTCTCGGTGGACACCACGGGACCGGAGGACGGCGGCGACGGTGCGGCCTGGAGGAGACGGGGGTAGTACGCCGACTTCCCGTTGAAGGTCCACGCCCCCTGCGTGCGGCAGTCCGGGACGCCGCCGAACGGCTGGAGGTAGGGCGGGTTGCCCAGGTTGCGGCAGTCGAACGCCTTCAGGCCGCCGCTTCCCACGTCGAGCCCGCTCTGCGGCTTCGGGTACGGGTTCTGACGGTTGGACGGGAGCCGCTTGACCCAGCCGCCAACGGCCTCGTTCCAGAACGTCGGCACCCCGCTCGCGAAATGCGCCGCCCGCCCGGTGTCGTCGACGACCATCGTCCCGTTGAGGGCCGCGCCCGGGTTGCCGATGCTGCCGACGAGCGTTGGCGCGTCCGCGGCGACGAGCTGGACGATCGGGATGATCTGCCGGAAGCCATTGTCGAGCTTCGGGACCGCCGGGCGAGCGGCGCGGAGGATGCCGGCCAGCGCCGGGAGTCCCGTGTCACCCGCGCGCAGCGTCGGGCGCAGCTCCCGGAAGGTGGCCTCGAACTGCGGGGCGGCGCGGTCGAGCTGGTCGAGCGCCGGAGCCAGCCGCGGGGCGGCCGGCACGAGCGCGGACGTCGCTGCCGTCAGGTCCCCGCTGAGCCCCGTGACCGCATCGGCCGTCTCGTGCAGCTGCTTCAGGAAGCCCGGCAGGCGCTGCACCGTCGCCCCGAGCGCCGCCGACCGCCCGGCCGTCGTGTCCAGCACACGGCGACCGGAGCGCACCGCCGCCTGCACCTCCCCCTCGCGTTCCCCGGCCGCCGACAACACGTCACCGGCCCCGGCCACCAGGCGGCCGACCTGGACCCGGTTGCGATCGACGATGCCCGTGAGGTCGTCCAGTCCGCTGGCGAGGTCCGCCGTGCCGGCCAGCCCGGCGCTGAGATCGGAACCGCGGCCCGCGACGGCCGACGCCAGGCCGCCCGTGAACTGCCGGAACGCCTCGCGCGTCGGCGGGTCGAAGGTGGACAGCACCTGATCCAGGCGCTGCGGCGAGACCCCCGCGTCGACGGCGAGCCAGCCGTTCTCGGGGACGGCAGCCGCCGTGCGGGCGCCCGGCACGAGCTCCAGGTACGCCTCGCCGAGCAGCGTCTTCGTCCGGAGCAGGAGGCGTGCGCCACGACGCACCGGGACGTACGGGTGGCGGACCGAGAACGTCACACGTGCGCGCAAGCCCACCCGGGCGACCTGCACGACGCGGCCGACGCTGACACCCGCGATGCGGACGTCGGAACCCCGGTAGAGGTTGTTCGCCTGCGGGAACGTGGCGTGCAGCCGCAGGTCGCGCGCCTGGAGCGGCGTGCTGCCGCCGAACGCGCGCCAGCCCGCGATGAGCAGCGACACGCAGAGCAACGTGAAGAGGATCGGGCCGACGAGCGTGCGCCAGTGCTGTGTCTGGGTTTCCATGAGTTCAGGGACAGACGCTCGTCTGGCCGAGCACCAGCTTGAGGATCGTGCCGAGGCTTGCGAGGTCGGTGAGCTGCTGGCAGCTCACGAAGACCGAAGCGCGGCCGAGTGAGCCATGCGCATCCTGGGTGCTGAAGGACGAGTTCGCGTTGTGCGCGAACCAGGAGCTCCAGAAGAGGTAGCCCTCGTCGTCGCCCGGCGGGTTGTAGGCCAGCTCGTTGGCGGTGTACACAAGGATCTTCGCGGTGCGCCGGACGGCCGGCAGCATGCGAAGCCCGGCGGCCACCGCCGGACCAGCGTCGCGCAGCACCGGCTGCACCTCGCGGACCAGTGGACGGAGCGACCCGCGCAGGGTGGCCGTCGCCTGCTTCGCGAAGGGCGTGAAGGCCTTGAGCGTGTCGGGCAGCCCGCGCAGGACGGGGGCCAGCGCGGTCCCGGTCCTCGCGGCCTCGTCGGTGAGGCCCGCGATGTCGTCGACGGCGGTCTGCCCGTCCCTGAGCGCTTGCGGCAACCGCCGCAGCGATGCGCCGAGGGCGCGGTCCTGACCCGCGACGGCCGCCAGGGTCCGGCGTCCGGCCACGACGAGCGACGAGAGCTCCTCGTCCTGGGAGGCGGCCCGCGTCACCGCCGCCAGGTCGCGCACGAGGCGAGCGATCGCCCGCCGCCGCTGCGCGAGCTCGCTGCTCACCGTGCGTAGCTGACCGGTCGTCGCCGAGAAGCTCACGAGCGCGTGGCGCAGGTCCGGCCCACGGCCGGTCAGACCGTCGCCCAGGGAGGCGAGCATCGTCGACAGGTACTCCCGCGTGTCACCGTCCAGCGCGGACAGCAGGTCCGCGAGCTCGACCGGGACCTGCGTGCGCGCGCTGCTGATCGTCCATCCGTCCGCTGCCGGCCCCGCGCGCACGGTTCCCGGATCCAGGTCGATCTGCATGTCCTTCAGAGGAGTCGACGGCGTGAGGGTCGCAGCTGCGTCGCGATAGATCCGTGGAAGCTTGTCCCGCTTGATCTGCAGCACGACCCGGGCCGACCCGCCGACGACCTCCGCGGCGGAGATGACGCCGACGCGGACGCCGGAGACGAGCACCGGCTGCCCGAGACCCGGGGCCACGCCATCCGCGGACGCGAGCTGCACCGAGACGTCGTAGGTCGAGCGGAAGGGGATCGAGACACGCTCCTTGACGAGCACGTAGCCGGCGCAGACGAGCCCGACGAGCGTCAGGCCCACGACGGCGATGAGCGGGCGTAGCCAGCGCGGGGCGCGCACGGTCAGCCCCCTCCCTCGGGGGCACGCCCGAGCAGCCGGTTCAGGGTGTCCGCGACAGCGGTCGCGGCCTTCGACACCGCTGCACCCACTTCGGGCGGGGATACCGGAAGGATGGTCGTCGGCCCCCGATGATCCGTCGCCGGGGCGGGCTTGGGCTCGGGCTCACGCGTCGGCCGGGTGACGCCCGGGGCCGGCGCGGCACGGCGAGCGGACGGCTCACGCAGCTGAGCGAGCAACTCGCTGAGAAGCTGCCGTCGGCCCCCGGCGGAGCCGAGCAGGGCCGCCATCCGCTTGACGCTGTCGGAGGGTGTGTGCCGGGGCAGCCGCCGGAGGTTCCCCGGGGGCCCCCCGGAGCGGGCGGTCAGATCGGGGAGGCGCTGCTCGGCGCACGGGGCATCGGGCCGGTACGGCGGCAGCGCATGGCTCGGCAGGGGGACCGGTCGCACGCCCCCGACGTTCGCGGCACCGGTGATCTGGCCGACCCCGGGTAGCACGTCGTACATCGCCACCTCGCTCTCGGTGGTGCCAAGGCGGATCGTCGCCCCGTTGCCATCGAAGTTGGGAGATCCGCCCGACAACGCGGTGCCCGCGTGGACGAGGTCCTGCCAGACTGGACGTCCCGTGGAGTTCGGGCCGTCCTCCAGAACCGTGTTCAGCACGGGGACGACGTGCGAGGAGACGCACGAACCCAGATCCGTGGCGAGGCTCGCGACCGGCCGGAGGCCCCCCAGCAGCGGTGGGAGGTCCGCGCTCACCGGACGCAGGAGTCGCAGGCTTCGCGGCAGCTCGCCGGCGCGGGCGATCTGCCCGATCTGGTGCAGCGCAGCGGTCCCGGCGTCCAAGGCGTCCGGGAGCGCCGCGAGGGTCGGGCGGGCGTCACGGGCGAGCCGCTCGACCGCCGGGAGCGCCCGGTCGATGCGGCGCAGCATCGGCGGGGCCGTGCGGGTGATCTGGGCCAGTGCCCGCACGTCGTCGCCGAGGACCGCTTCACTGGCCGCGAGCGTGGAGAAGACGCGGTTGTAGTCCGTGACGAGGCCGGCCAGCGCCTGTGGATCCTCGGCGAGCTGCGCAGTGAGCTCGCCGGTCGAACGCAGCGCGCGGCCCAGATCCCCCGGCCGGGCGCCACGGAAGGCGCCGGCCGCACGTCGCACGTCCAGGAGTGACGCGTCCAGATCACGCGTGGCCCGGCGCAGCGCCTCTCTGCCCGACGAACGGCCCGCGGGCCCGCCGAGCCCCTTGGACATGCCCCGGACCGTGCTGGAGAGCGCGCTGCGCACCGGGTGGTCGAGCACGCTGAGCACCTGGTCCAGTTGGACGGACACGCTCGTGTGTCCCTGCGCGATGGTGGCGCCGTCGCGCAACGGGGGCGCAGCCGGGCTGCCGGGCTCGAGCACGATGTAGTCGTTGCCCTCGAAGGGCAGCCGGGGCCGGAGGGTGAGGCGCGCGTCGGCGCGCAGGAGGTCGCGCGAGCGGTCGATCCGCAGCGTCACCCGGGCCCGCCCGCGCGGGGCCGCCTGCGTGCCAACCACGCGGCCCACGTCGAGTCCACCGATCCGGACGGGGTCGCCCGGCTTGAGGTTTCCCGCCGAGGTGAAGATGGCGTGCACGCGGTAGTGATGGCGGAACGGCAGCTCCCGCTGGAACGCCAGATAGGTGGCCACGCCCAGGAGGAGGATGGCGATCGCGGCGGCCTTCAGCTGGCGCCGGTCGTCGCCGACGTCGCGGGTTGGCGTGCGCCGGCTCATCCGCCCGCTCCCGGTTCGAGCAGCCCGGCCTTGCGGCCGAGCTCGGTGACTCCCGCGGGCGGCGCGGTCGCGCGGGTCGACGAGCTCTGGTTTCCTGGCGGGTTGTTCAGGTGCTGACGGCCGTCATACACCTCGTTGCCCGACTCGCACTCGTTCGCGTTGGCGTGCGGGACGTAGTTGATACCGGCGTCCGGCGACGGGGATGCGTTCTGGAAGACCTCGTTCTGCGTGCCGAGATGGGTGAACCCGACGGCCGTGAACAGCGGACCACCGCGGGTGCCTCCGGCGGCGGAGAAGACGCCGCCCAGGGCGTTGGCCCAGAGCGGGATGAAGTTGCAGTGCACCTGGGCCGGAAGGAAGACGTCGAGGGTCCCGCCGGTCGCGTCCGTCAGCCGCGACAGGCTGCGGATCCCGCCCACGGCCCTGCTTCCGTCGTCCAGGCGCGCGAGCGCGTCGAACACCGGGCCCAAGCGACGCGAGAACGGACGGAGCTGCGCGGCGGCGGGGACACCGGCCGCCGCGGCGTCGTTGACGGACCTGAGCGTGCCGGACAGGCGCCCGGTGGCACGGCGCAGCCCGAGGCTGAGGACTCCGAGGTCGTCGAGGGCGGGCTGGACGCGGGTGAGGGCTCTGGTGGTCGCGCGCTCGGCGGGCGCCAGTCGGTCGAGGGTCGCGCCGAGGGCCGCGCGATTCCGGGCGAGGGCGCCGAACGTCGTGCCGGCCGAGGCAAAGCCGGCCGAGAGGTCGGTGGCAACCGGCGCCAGCGCCCCGGAGAGGTCGTCCGCGGCGGTGACCAACGCCCCCAGCCGGGTGGCCCGCGCGTTCAGCGTCCGGCCGATGCGCTCCAGCGGCGGCAGCAACCGGTTCACGGACTGCAGCGAGGTGTTGACGGCGCCGCCACGCCCGGCCAGTCCGTCGCTCACGCCCCCGAGGACCGTGCGGATGCTCCGGCGCGTACTGCGGTCGAACATGTCCAGGAGGTCGGTGAGCTCCACGGTGGCGGTGCTCGCCGAGAGCGGCAGCCGTCCGCCGTCAGCGATGGAGCGCGTGGCGCGGCCGGGCGCGAGCTCCACGTAGGTGGAGCCCAGGATCGAGGCGGGACGGATGGCGACCCGGGTGTCGGCGGGAAGCGGTCCCTGGTCCTTCTCGAGGCTGAGCTCGAGAAGGACGGACGGACGGCGGTCGCCCCCGGCGACGGCCCTCACGCTCGACACCTGGCCGACGCGCACGCCGGCGATGCGCACGTCGTTCGTCGGCGCGATCCGCTGCGCGTCGGGCACCGCGACGGTGAGGTGGTAGCGACTCTTCCACGGGATGCTCTTGTTCGCGTTGTACGAGATGTACACCGCGCCGAGCAGGAGGACCGTGACAGCAACGCCGATCGCCATCGTGCGCCGCTCCGGGTCCCGGGGCCGGTTCTTGCGATGCCTGGTCACTTGAGGAGGTACTCCAGGAGGGGTCGGAGCTCGCGGCTCGACAGGCGCTCGTCCGGCAGGACGCCGGGCCTGGACCGGGCGGCGGCCGGCGCAGCCACCTGGACACCGTCCACCACCGGTCGCGAGTCGGGGTCGTTGAACGGGATGACGCCGGCGCCCGGAGCGCTGTAACGGTGGTCGCAGCCCGGCGCCTTGTGGTCGGCCAGGCAGCGTGCGGAGACGCTGATGAACAACGAGAGGAAGTGGGAGACGCTGTCGTAGGCCGAGCCCGCGCCCGAGATCGCGTAGAAGAGCCGCAGGATGCTCTCGACGCCGCCGGCGTCCCGGAGGTTCGTCAGGAACGCGTCGAGTTGCGTCATCACGCCCTCTCGCCGGGCGAAGGCACGGAGCTCCCGGGTGACGGGCCGCGTCGCCGGGATGGCTTTCCGCCCGCGGTCCGCGGCCGCCCCGAGGTCTTGCAGCGCCGGCGTACCGGCCGCGGCCAGGGCGGGGAGCTCGGTGTTCAGGCGGTTCAGCTGCGGTGCAGCGCCACGGAGGTCCCGCAGGACGGGCGTCGTACGCCGTGCGACGCGGCTGAGCGCCTGCGCCGCGGGCGCGAGACGCTGAAGCATCGGTGGCAGGTCGCGCACCCCGGCCGCGAGTCCGCTTGCGTGCGTGGCGGTCGTCGTCGCCGCGGCGGATGCCTGCGCGACGAACTCCCGCACCCCGCGCCGGCCCTGTGCGAGCTTCGCGAGGACCACCTCGGTCTGCGTCGCAGCGGCGCCGAGCTCGCGGCGCTGAGCGGCCAGCGTCCGCAGCATGTGTTCTGTCTGGCCGAGTGCCGGGTTGGACCGCCGCAGGATCCCGTTGAGGTCTGCCCCGCGCCCGGCGAGGCCGATGCCGAGCTCGTTCACGAGAAGGCGGACGCGATCCACGGTCGAGGGTCGGGAGAAGATGTTGAAGACGTCCTGCAGGCCGACCGGCGCGCTCGTGCGGGCCAGCGCGACCGTCGGGCGTCCGCCGCGTTGAGGGAGCGGCGCGCGGGAGGCCCGCCCGGGATCGCACTGCACGAAGTACTCGCTGATCAGCCCCTGCGACAGGATCCTGCAGCTGGCGTCGGCCCGGAACGGCGCAAATCGTCGCTCGACCTCGAAGCTGACCCGCGCGTCGAAGCGCGGGGTCAGCTCGACGTCGGTGATCTTCCCCACCGGCGTCCCTGCGATCTTCACGGCGTTCCCAGGGACGAGTCCCTTCGCCGTGTCGAACTCCGCCGCGACCTCGTACGGCCCGTCCGACCCGGTGCGGAAGCCCACGACGAGCAGGAGCAGCGCGACGCCGGCCGCGATGCGCAGGACCAGGCGCCTCACGGCTCGTTCACGCTCGCCGGGGTGTCGTGTGCCGGGTCGCAGAGCCCGGCGATGTGCCACGGCGTGGAGCCGTCCGGGGCCGGCGGCGCCATGCTGCCGGGGCATCGGTTCTCCAGATGCGTCCGCAGCGCGGAGATCCCGGGGATGAACGGTTGCTTGGGCAGGAACTGACCCAGCCCGCCCCCGAGGAAGGTCTGCGGCGACTGCACGAACTCGAGCCGGGCGTAATGCCCGACCGGTCCGTAGTTGCCGGAGGAGAGACCTGCAAAGCCGTTGAAGATCCCGAGCAGGAAGTCCGGGGTGTACGCCCGGAAGCCGGCGAGGATCGGGTCGGCGTCCGCCAGCGCGTCGGAGACGGCGCGGAGTGCCGGCACGAGCGTCGGGCGCAGCGCAGTCGCCCCCCGGAGGCTGTCGCGCAGGCCGGGAAGCTGCTGCCGGAGGTCGCCCAGTACCGGGCGTACTCGAGCGAGCGACGTGACCGCCTCGTCCAGGAGCGGCCGGAGCGGGCGGGCGGCGGCCGGCACCATCCGCAGCGTCGGCGAGAGCTCGCTGGCGGTTCCGCGCAGCTGACGGAGGGTGGTGCTCGCGCCGGACAGGAACGCCGGAGCCCGCCGCAGCGCCGCGTTGAGCGCGCCGCGGGCACTGGCCATCGCCGTGAAGGTCCGCGCCGTGTGTCCGACGGCCTCCCGGAGGTCCGTCCGTCGCTGTGCGATCGCGGTCGACGTCACCTCGGCGGTGCGGATGAGCCGCTGCAGTTGCGCATCGTCAGCCGCCGCATCCTCGGTGAGGCGCGCGGTGGCCGCAAACGCCGGCTGGAGCTTCGTGAGCAGCCGGTTGAACGCAGGCGCCGTCGAGCCGGAGAAGACGTCGGCGGAGTGGTGGAACAGCCCCTGCAGATCCTGGCGCATCGGCTTGTCGAACGTGTTGAGGATCGAGTCGAGCTCGACGATGCCGAAGGTCTGCGCGGCACCGAGCACCGCCCCGTCGGCGAGTGGGCGGCCCCGATCCGGTCCTGGTGTGAGGTCGACGAAGCGGTTCGCCGCCCCGGCCTGACCGAGTGCCCGGATCGTGGCGCGCGCGCCGGCGCGGAGCGGCAGCACGTCCGGATCGGTGATGTGGATCTCGACGTCTGCCTGTCCTTGCGGGGTGACGGACAGCCCGGCGACGCCGCCGATCCGCCTCCCCGCCATCTTGACGGGGGAGTCGCGCACGAGCTGGCCCGCGTTGGCGAACCGCGCGTGGAGCGTGAGCGACTCGTCTCCGCGGCCGAGCACGAGCACGAGCACGAGCGCCACCGTCCCCGCCGCGAGTGCAGCGGCCGCCGGCCGGCGCGCGTTCGCGGGTCCGGTCCGCCTGGGCGGTGGGAGCGTGATGCTGCTCATCCGCCGATGGGGAGCCGGGGCACGCCACCCCAGAACAGCTGGCTGCCGAGGATGCCGATGACGTGGACCCCGAGGAGGTTGATCACCATCGCTCGTGCGGTCGCGCGGCCGATCTCCACCGGTCCGCCCCGCACCTTGAAGCCGTAGTAGCACCCGACGAGCACGACGAACGTCCCCATCGCCATCGCCTTCGAGATCGAGAAGGCGTAGTCAGCCGGGCTCTGGAACTTCCAGAACAGCTCGAAGTAGCCTCCCGACGAGACCTGTGCCACTTGGAGCACGGCCGAGATGTAGGAGCCGAGGTACGCGGTGACGAGGGAGATCGCGTAGACGCCGGGGAGGACCATCCAGCAGCCCATCAGGCGCGTGCTGCAGAGGTAGAGCTTCGAGTCGAAGCCCATGACGTCGAGCGCGTCGATCTCGTCGCTGATGCGCATCGTTCCGAGCTCGGCGACGAAGCCGGTGCTGACCTTGGCGGCCATCATGTAGCCGAAGGCGTACGGGGCGACCTCCCGCAGATTCCCGATCGCCGCGAACGCCCCGGCGGCGGCCGGCGCCCCGACGACGGCCGCGCCGTAGGAGCCCTGGATCCCGATGACGAGCCCGAGGGCGAAGCACATGCCGAAGACGACGAGGACGGAGCCGCTGATGAGGATGCCGGCCTGACGCAGGGCCTCACCGAAGTACCTGCGCATCCCCGGCCGGAAGAGGCCGCGCGTGACGTCGCTGGAGAAGATGACGCCCTCTCCGGCCTCCGCGAAGCTCTCGCGTAGCGACCGCCGGGGCCGGGTGCGTCGCGCGTGGCTGCTCATCGCGGAGCGGAAAGGATCGGGTTCGTCGCAAGCAGGTACTGGGTGAAGACGTAGTCGATCGCCCCGATGAGCAGAAAGGCGGTGACGACCGTGTGGTTCACCGCTCGCCCGACGCCCTCCGCACCGCCCGACGCGTGGATCCCGCGATAGCAGGCGACGGTGCCGATCATGAGGCCGAAGATCGTCGACTTCACGAGCGCCGCGCCGAACTCGAGCGTCGTCGAGTTGCTGAAGAACGTGGCGAAGAACGGACCGAGCGACGCGTGGTTCTGGAGGACCACCAGGACCGCTCCGAACATCCCGGCGACGAGCGCGAAGATGTTGCAGAGCACCGCGAGCGACGTGATCGCCAGCAGCCGCGGGAACACGAGGCTGCGCACGACGTCGATCCCCTGGACCCGCAGCGCATCGAGCTCCTCGCGCACCTCCCGGGCCCCGAGGTCGGCGCACACGGCGGTCCCTACCACGCCGGCGATCACGATGCCGGTGACGAGCGGCGCGATCTCGCGGACGACGATGAGCTGGTAGATCGCGCCGAGCCGGTCGATGGCTCCGAGCAGCCCCAGGAAGTTGCTCGCCTGGATGCCCGCGGGTCCGAACGACAGGGCGAAGGCCGTGAGCACGAGCGGGAAGAACGCGACCCGGAGTCCGTGGCGGAACTCCACGAGGAACTCGGGACCCCAGCTCACCGGCGGGCGGCAGCCGCGCCACACAGCCTGGAAGAAGAGGTTGCTCATCCCGCCGACCTCCGCGATGAACCGTGGCCCGCGCAGGCGGCGCGGCGGGGGTTCGTCGGCGGAGCTGCCCGCAGGCTTCTCGACGCGATCGTGCGGTCGGGCCAGGGTGGTCACCGGCCGACCTTCGCAGCCTGCGTCTCGCCGCCGGCGCGGGCACGTCCGGTGCACCGGTCACCACCCCGGGCGAAACGGAGGGGCGGCGCCGGTCGTCGGTCGCTGAAGCGGGACACCCCCATGTCACGACTATAAACAGGTCCCCAGCCAAATAGCAATCAGATGGTTGGTAGAAACATGTACCCCGCGGGTCCGCGGCGCTGACCGCCGAGTCCCCGCTGCGACCAGGATCCCAGTCGCGGGCGCGGCACGCGCCGGTTGCTGTTGACCCATCGCCGGTGGGTGCTTCCTGGCCCGGACAGCACAGCGCCGCGACCGCCTGCCGGGTCCGCCGTCGCGGACGCCCCCGCCGGCCCTGCTAGGGGCGGACAAGACCTCCGACGGCGAACCTCACGCACTCCTCAACGATGTCGCCGACGCGCTTGCGCCCGCGAGGCGTGTACCAGCGGTAGGGCCAGACCATGACGGCGAAGACGCCATAGGCCAGCAGACGCGGGTCGCGGTCGCGGTCGACGAGGCCCTCCCGCTGCGCCTCGAGGACCATGTCCGTGATGTAGTCGTCGTGCGCCCTGCGCCGCCGGAGGATGCGTTTGCGGTTGGCCTCGCCGAGGTGCTCGAGGTCGTTGTAGTAGACCGAGACGCGGACCGAGTTGCGGAGGTTGAACTCCACGTGGACGCGGACGTACTCCGCGATCCGCTCGACCGGATCCATGCCCTCGAGCGCGGCGACCCCCTCGAGCAGCTCGTCGAACTCGTCGTGGATCTCGTCCACCAGGCGCGCGAGGAGGTCCTCCTTGGACTTGATGTAGTAGTAGATCGAGCCCTTCAGGATGCCGAGCGCATCGGCGACGTCCTGCACCGTGGCGGCGGCGTAGCCGCGGCGCGCGAAGACGTCCGCCGCGGCGGCCAGCACCTCCGCATCGCGCGGCTTCGCGCTCGACGACTCCCCGCCGGCAACCTTCCGCCCGCGGCCCGCAGCGCGGGCCGGGGGGCGCTCGCCGCCAGCCGGCCGTCTGGTCCTTGGCGCCATCCCGGCGCACTCTAGAGGACACTCCGACCCGCGCCTCCCGCTCAGCGGCCTGCAGCCTCGGCCACCCGGTGGCCCCCCGCGCCCTCGTCGATGCGCTGCGTGAGCCAGCCCAAGCTGCCTTCGATCACGGCCGCTCGCTCCTCGGCCTGCCGGAACACCTCGTACGCGTCAGGGCCGGGCTCGCGGCGCCAGGCGTCGTAGGCGTGCTGCGCGGCGGCCTCGGCCTCCTGCTGCTCGGGCGTGAGCCGGCGTAGCGGCGCGGCCTTCATGAGCTCGTAGATCTCGCGGCTCGTGTGATCTGGGGTCATCGCACTCTCCCTGATGACGCCGGCGGTGAACGCGCCAGCTTGGTTTGCTTTCGCCAGCATCCGGAACCGATCGAAACGAACTCGAAAAGACCGGCGCACAGCCGTCTCGAGGGCGGTACGCTCGCTCGGGAACGGAGGGGGCGAGGTAGACGAGGCGTGCCGTGAGCGATGTGACCGCAGAACAAACGCCAGGCCTCATTCGCCGGAAGCTTGCTCCGCCCCCGTTCCCGGAGCGGCTGATCGCGCGCCCGCGGCTCGCGGACGAGCTCGTGCGGGCCATCGAGACCCACCGCGTGACCGTGGTGGCGGGGGCCGCCGGCGCGGGGAAGACCACCGCCGTGGCCATGGCCACAGCGGAGCTCGAGCGACCTCGGGCGTGGCTGAGCGTCGATCGCACGGACTCCGCGGCAGGACGGTTGGTCACGTACCTCGAAGCGGCGATCGGGTGTGCCCTGCCGCACGTGGAGGGGCTGGCGACGCGCGCGCTCTCCTCCGGCATTCCCCATGCCGAAGCCGCAGGGATCCTCGCCGAGGGGATCGGGGACGCTCCCCTGATCATCGTCCTCGACGACCTCGAGCGGCTCGGTCACGGTGCCGAGGCCTGGGCCACGCTGGAGGCGTTCCTGCGATACCTCCCGCCGTCGAGCAGCACCCTCCTGCTGAGCCGGCGCGACATCCCTGCCGGCCTCTGCGAGCTCCCACCTCCCCCAGCTGCCGGGACCTTCGACGAGTCCCGCCTGGCCTTCACCGCCGACGAGGCGACGGAGGTCCGCGGCGGCGGGGCGGCCGAGGGCGTCGCCGCACCGGCCCTGGACGCGATCATGCGCGCCACGGGCGGATGGGTGATCGGGGTCCTCTACCACGCCGGGGGCGTCGACCACTCGCTGCGACCGGGCGCCCGCTCCCTCCCGGATTACCTGTCGACCCACGTCCTCGCCCAGCTCGAGGAGCCCGACCGGGACTTCCTGGTGCACACGGCGCTGCTCGAGGAGGTCGACGTGGAGAGCGCGACCGCCCTCGGCGTCGCCGACGCGGCCGAGCGCATGGAGAGCCTGCGCGACACGCACCTGCCGATCAGCTGGGATCACGAAGGCCGGACCATGCGGTGTCACCCCCTCGTCCGAGACCACCTCGTCGAGCTCCTGCAGCACCGGGGCGCGCAGGCGGTGCGCGGGCTCCGGGTCGCGCACGCCCGTCTCCTCATCCGCGACGGGCACGACGAGGAGGCCGTCGACGAGCTGCTCCGGGCCGGCGCGCTGGCCGAGGCCCTCGCGCCGGCCGTGCGATGCATCGCACGGGTGACCGAGCGCCTGGACTTCGCCGTCGCGGAGCGCTGGCTCGAGCAACTGCGGCCGGTCACCCCTGCGCACGCGTCCGACCTGCACGTCGCCGAACTGCTGATCGCCATGGCCCACGGGCACTTCCGCCGCGGCGCCGCCATCGGGGATCGCCTGGAGGCTGCCGGCGAGCGCGACCGGTTCATCGCCGGCTCCGACCGGGCGGCGGGGCTGCTCGCCTGGTGCTACGCGGAGGTCGGTCGCGACGACGACTTCGCTGCCGTGCTGCGGACGGCCGGCCCCGGACCGAACGTCGGCGCTGTGCACTACACCGGCCGCCTGCGTCACGCGGCCGAGGATCGCCCGCGCCCCGAGCTGACAGGAGGCCCTCTGGACGCCCTGGTCCTCGGCGCCGATCACGCCCTCGGCCATTTCGAGGAGCTTGCCGTCCCCGCGGCATCGCGCTGGGCGACCGCGGTGTCCGCCCCGTTCCGCGTGGCCGCCCTCCGGGCCTCCGGCCGGACCCAGCAGGCGCTCGAGCTCTACGAGGACACGCTGCGGACCGGGATGTTCCACGACATCTTCATCGCCTCGTTCGGCGCTGACCTCCTCGTCGACCTCGGGCGACGGGGTGAGGCGCTCACCGCCATCCGCGAGGGCCGCGCGTTCCTGGAGCGCAACGGCGGCCACCTGCGATGGATCCTCACCTGGGTCTCCGAGGCGCGGCTGCGGCTGCGACTGGATCGCGATCCGCGGGCGGCGCTGGAGGCCCTGGCCGCGGCGGACCGAGCGCTCGCCGCGTTTCCGTTGGCGGCGGCCCAGGAGTCCGCGGACACCTGGGCAGGCTTCGCGCATCTGCTCCTCGACGACGTCAGCACCGCGCAGGAGCGCCTGCGCGGCGCCGTGACAAGCATGGTGGCCGGCGACCGCCTCGCTGATCTCTCGATCGCCGCGGCGTACCTCGCCGAGGCCGAGTGGCGTGCGGGCGAGGAGGGCCTGTCCGACCGCGCGGCGGACCTCGCTCTCGCCGCCGCGCACCGCGTCGGGTCCGATCACCTGCTGCTGCAGGCGCTCGCCGACTTCCCCGCGGTCGTCTCCCGGCGCATAGACGCCGAGCCGGGGACGGACTCGGCCTGGCACCAGATCGGCCGCGCCCTCGTCGCACGCGGCGGCGGCACCGGGCTGCAGGCCGACGACGGGCTCGAGCTCGAGCTGCGCGACCTCGGCCGCGGGGAGATCCTCGTCAGCGGTGAGCGCCGGCGGCCCCGCCTGGGCAAGACGTACGAGCTTCTCGCCTACCTCGCGCTCCGACCGGATCGCGGAGCGACGCGCGACGAGCTCCTCGACGCGCTCTTCGACAGCCGGGACGACCCGTCCACGCGCAACTATCTCCGGCAGGTGATCGTCCAGCTCGGGGCCCTGCTCCCGGAACCGAGCGCCCTCAGCACGGACGACGGCGCCCTGCGCCTCTCACCGTCGCTGGTCCTCGGCACCGCGTCGCAGAGGGTCGAGCAAAAGCTCGACGAGGCCCGCACCCAGCACGGCTCGGTCCGGCTGGCCACGACGCTCGAAGCCCTCGAGCTGCTCTCGGGCGGTGGTTTCCTCGAGGGGGCGAAGACCGCTTGGGTCGAGGAGCGGCGCCGGCACCTCGCGGCCCTCGCCTCGGGGGCACGCCACGACGCCGCCCGGCTGCTCCACGCGGCCGGTCGCCACCTCGAGGCGATCGCGCTCAACGAGCAGGTGCTCAAGGACGTGCCCCTCCGCGAGGACGCCTGGCGCCTGCACATGACGATCCTCGGCGCACTTGGCGACGACGCAGGCGTGGTGCAGGCCTACGCGCGCTGCATGCAGGCGCTCGCGGAGATCGGGGCGGCCCCGGCCCGCAGCACGCGCGAGCTCCTCGAGCAGCTGCGCCGCTGACACGCGGCACCCGCGCACCGGGTTGCCCGACCCGGACCCCACGCGGGCACCCGTATATCGCCAACCGGTTGGTTGGTGATAGCGTGTCCCCGCGATGAGCACCACCACCCCCGATCGGCCGACGTCCGCGGGCGATCACCGCCCGTCGGGCACGCGTCGCCTCGGCTGCTACGTCATGCCGGGGGCATCCCGCGACCCCCGCGCCGCGCTGACGCAGGCGCGGGCGGCCGAGACCCTAGGGCTGGGCTCTGTGTGGCTCTCGGAGCGCTGGGCGGCCAAAGAGCTCGGATCGGTCTGCGGCGCCGTCGCCGCCACGACCTCCGAGGTGCGCATCGTCGCCGGGGTCACGCACTTCGGCACCCGCCACCCGGTGGTCCTCGCCGGCCTCGGGACAACGCTGCAAGCGCTGTCAGGCGGCCGCTTCTCCCTCGGGATCGGGCGATCGATGCCGGCGCTGTGGCCGCTGCTGGGCCTTCCCGCGCCCACCACCGTCTCCATGGAGGATCACGCACGGATCCTGCAGCAGCTGTGGCGTTCTGAGACGGTGTCCTACAGCGGGCCCGCCGGCCGCTACCCGGCGCTCCGGGCGACCGATTCGCCCGACGGTGACCCTCCGCCGCTGCTGCTTGCGGCCGTCGGGCCCAACACCCTCGACCTGGCGGGCCGCGTGTTCGACGGGGTCATCCTCCACCCCTTCCTCTCCGACGAGGCTGTGGCCCGTGCCCGCGACGTGGTGCGCGGCGCCGCCGTCGACGCCGGCCGCGACCCGGAGGCCGTAAGGATCTACGGCCAGATGGTGACGGTCGCCGACGCTGACGCCGCGACGATCGACGACCTCGTGGCCGCGCGAGCCCTCACGTACTTCGAGATGCGCGGGCTCGGCGACGCCCTCTTCGCCGCCAACGGCTGGGACCCCGCCACGCTGCGGGGCGTCCGCGAGCATCCGCTCATGGCCCGCGTGCGCACGTTCGCGGACCACGACCTCTCGCTCGACGAGCGGAGTCAGGTGGTTCGCGACACCGTGCCGGCAGAGTGGATCGCGCAGACGTCCGCGACCGGTACGGCCGACGCCGTCGCCACGCGCCTCGCGGACTACCTGGACGCCGGCCTCGACGAGCTCGTCCTGCACGGCTCGACCGCGGATCAACTCGGTCCCGTGCTGGACGCCATCGCCCGTCAGCATCGACGCAGCACCTGGAGGCAGACATGACAAAGCTCGTCACCGCTCGCGGACCCGACGAGCTGCGCGCGCGATTCGAGGCGTGGCTTCGCCGACGGACCGGCCAGGGCGACATCGCGATCTCGGAGTTCCGCCGCGCGACAGAGGGGATGTCGAGCGAGACCCTTCTGGTGGACGTCGACGGCCTGGGCGAGGGCACCGCATCGTTCGTGGTCCGGGTGCAGCCGGCACCGCAGCAGCAGGTGTATCTCGATGCGGATGTGC